>NZ_JAUBTS010000027.1:0-90947 GCF_036705105.1 Microcoleus sp. B9-D4 | reverse complement strand
GCGCGGGTGTTGGCGTCGGTATCGGTGTTGGTGGTGTGGGTGTTGGTTCCGGCGCGGGTGTTGGCGTCGGTATCGGTGTTGGTGGTGTGGGTGTTGGTTCCGGCGCGGGTGTTGGCGTCGGTATCGGTTCATTAAGGGGAATGAGAGAGACAGTGGCGACTGCCGCACTGGTGGCGCCGAGGTTATCTGTAGCGCTGTAGGTGAAGTTTGCCCCTGTGAAATTGCCGGATGCCTGGAAGAACAACTGGGTAATTTGCTCGGCTGTCAGGGTTTGACCTGCCGTGACCCGCACTCCCTGGCTGGGGTCGGCCAAGAACAGCGTGCCTTCATTGGCTGGCGGCAGGGTGCTGATGGTGAATGTAACCACTGTGCCGTCTGAGTCTCTGCCTCCGAGCCCGCTAATTTGGACAACGCTGTTGGGCGCTAGCGCTGCGTTGCTGCTGTAGGCTGATGGAGGTTGGTTGGGTGTGGGCGGCGCGAGTAAAATGGCGGTGGTGACAGTGGCTCTGGACTCGGAACCGTTGTTATTGCTGGGTTGGGGATCAAAAGTGGTCGATCGACTCTGGGAAGTATTGCTAATGCTGTCCGTCGCTGGAACGACTACTGTTACCTCGCGGTTGATGTTGCTGCCGCTAGTCAAACTGGGAATTGTTGGGAAGGTGACAACCCCTGTCACGGGGTCGTAAGTGCCGCCGTCCGATGCGCTGACTCCCGTTAAACCGGGAATGATGCTGTCTGTAATCACTACGTTTTCCGCAGCATTCGGCCCATTGTTTGCGGTAGTTATAGTATAAGTCACGGAACTACCAGCAAAAGCAGATGTGAGACCGCTCTTGGACGTAACCAGGTCGGCGCGGGCGGCCTCGATCGAAGTAACAACTCGCCCCCCCGCCTGACCGGGCACTGCGACTGTCGAGCCGTTGTTATTCGTCAAGTCCGGGTCAAAAGTGTCCGATCGACTTAATACAATATTGGTGATGCTCGTCAGAGTAGGCGGCGGTACAAAAATCAGGGTGCGGGTGACGCTGCTGCCACTGGCTAAAGTCGCGATCGCTGGGAACTCGATCGCCCCTGTGTCTGGATTGTAGGTTCCGTCATCGGACACGCTGACATTAGTTAAGCCGGGAATCAAGCTGTCAGTAATGACTACGTTGGTCGCAGGACTCGGCCCGTTGTTGGTAGTAGTAATTGTATAAAGTAGCGTGTCGCCCACCTGGATGCTGGCCGGAGCTGTTTTTTGGGTGACAACATCGGCCACAGCCGAGATCGAGGTAACAACTCGCCCCCCCGCCTCACCTGCCACTGCCACTGTCGAGCCGTCGTTATTCGTCAAGTCCGGGTCAAAAGTGTCCGATCGACTTAATACAATATTGGTGATGCTCGTCAGGGTAGGCGGCGGTACAAAAATCAGGGTGCGGGTGACGCTGCTGCCGCTGGCTAAAGTCGCGATCGCTGGGAACTCGATCGCCCCTGTGTCTGGATTGTAGGTTCCGTCATCGGACACGCTGACATTAGTTAAGCCGGGAATCAAGCTGTCAGTAATGACTACGTTGGTCGCAGGACTCGGCCCGTTGTTGGTAGTAGTAATTGTATAAAGTAGCGTGTCGCCCACCTGGATGCTGGCCGGAGCTGTTTTTTGGGTGACAACATCGGCCACAGCCGAGATCGAGGTGGTGACGGTGGCGTTGGGGTTTGTACCGTTGTTGTTGGCCGGAGTGAAGTCGGGAGTGATGGAGGTACTTCTGGCCGTGTTGCTGATGGAAGTTAGAGTAGGCGGTACTGTGAAGTCGATCGTCCGGGTGACTGTCTCCGCGTTGCCTATTGCCACGGGCGCGAAGGTGACAATCCCCGTCACTGGATCGTAAACGCCACCGTTAGATGCCGTGACTCCGGTTAACCCCGGAACTATGCTGTCAGTGATGGTTACGGCTTCTGCAGGACTCGGCCCTAAGTTGACTGTGGCGATCGTATAGCTGACCGAACTACCGGCCGTAGCACTCGTAGAACCCGTTTTCGTGGTAACAATATCCGCGTTGGGCGCAATACTTGTCGTAACCGTAGAGTTAGTGGGAGTGCCGTCTTTGTTGGTTGTCGAGCCGTTGTTGTTAGTGGCGATCGGATCGAAAGTCGCCGAGCGGCTCCGGGCCGTGTTGCTGATGTCGGTACGGGTGGCTGGGGCAATGAAACTGACGGTGTGGGTCGCAGTAGCCGCATTGGCCAGCACCGTCAGTGCTGGGAAGGTGACAATGCCCGAAACTGGGTCGTAACTCCCCCCGTCCGATAGGCTGACTCCTGTTAAACCCGGAATAATGCTGTCCGTGATGGTCACATCGGCAGCGGGGTCTGGCCCCATGTTAGTCGTAGTCAATGTGTAGGCGACGCTTGAGCCAGCCGAGGTAGTCACAGGCCCACTTTTGGTAGTAACTAAATCCGCGACTGTATCGACAACTGTGGTAAACACTACACCAGGCCCCTCGATTTGCCCTGGCGCGAGTACACCGCTGTTGTTGCTGAGGTCGGGGTCGAAAGTCGAGCTAGTGCTGAATGCAACGTTGGCAAAACTGCTACCGCTGGTTAAACCGGGCGGCAAATCAATAGTCAGGGTGTAAGTCACAGTCTCGCCGGCATTGAGAACCGGAATTAACGGCCAGGTGACAGCCTTCGTTTCGTTCACGTAAGTGCCGTTGTTGGAGACAATCAGATCCGGCGGCAATCCGCCCGGACGCAGCAGTTCTAAAGGTATTTCGTCCTGAATCAGAACATTTGTAGCGGGCGCTGGCCCCTTGTTTACTGTAGTAATCGTGTAGGTAATGCTGCCTCCAGGCTTGACGAACTGCGGGCCGGTTTTAATAGTGGCAACCTCTGCGGCGATACTGGGAGGATTGATAGTTTCAACTACTACGTTTTGAAGTTCGTGAATGTTGTTGGCGCCTCCTGTGGAACTGCCAAAACCAAATTTGAAAAGTGGCGGTACTGGGCCGTTTGTGGTGACCAAGTTGGGGATGTCGATCAATGTAGTTTCGTAGATGTCGTCGAAATTTTCATCGAAGGCCACGGTGAGGCGAGAGGGATTCACCGGATCGTTAGATGGATTCAGCGTAATTTGAACGGATCTTTTGGCTAAATTGCGATCGCTCGTGAACGTATTGCTGAAATTAAAATTGTTGCCGGCAACAGGGCCACTAAAGTCAATGCTCGTAGGAATGTTATCGATGCCGAAGGGAACGATCGCATTTGTTAAAAACCGATAACCATTTGCTTGATTTCCTCTAACAGTCACCGAATCAGGTCTGAAAGAACCAATAGAAGAACCCGGAATCGGAGGTGGCTCAGGGCCAGAGCGCCCTTCTGTAGACGTTGAAAAATTGCCAAACTCGTCAAGCCCAATGCCTAAATAACCTCCCTCAATACCGGGTATATTCGTTCGTGGAGCGTAAGCCAGAGAACCGCCATAACCCCCAGTCCTGGTTGGGCTAACAGTGCCGTCAATCAAGAAGAAACCCAGCCCGTCCCCTGGCTGAGGGCTAATAAAGGGTTGCGGGGACGGAAATTGCTGGTTTGAACCGTAAGAATAAAAATCAAACTGGACTCTGATACCGTCGGTTGAAGGAATGGGGTTGTTGTAGATGACGAAGGCTTCCCGACGGTTTACTGCTGGAGTTAATAGCAGAGCGCCCTCGCCGGGACTCGCACCGCCCAAAGCCGGAAGTACGCCGGATACTGTGCCTCCGGTAATGCCGGGGATAAGTTGATTGGCTGCTGGAATCCCGCTGGTGGGATCGAACAGTGCCCCGTTGTTTCCCCCGTAAATCCAAGGCCCCCTAACTGTGGAGTTTTTGAAAGTTTCGTTAACTAATGTGCCGAGGGCGTAAGGGTAGGCTTCGAGCACTTCTTTTTCAATGGCGATTTTCGCCTTTATTTCCCCGGTCGCAAATTTTAATTCCCAGTCGCCACCGAGTGCCGCACTCCCCGTCAAGTTGTCGGAAGCTGCAATATCTGCACCCACCATCAAGCTCAGCCGCCGCACGAAGGCCTCGCCGCTTTCCCCCGCTGCGACGCTGCACCCGAATAACAAGATATCTCCTCTCTGGCTGAGGGCTTTTCCCCACTGCTGTAACAAATGGCTGTAGGTTTGTAAGTTGTCGTTGCAGAGTTCGATCGACCCTAGCTGCACTCCTGCTTCTCGACCGTGAGAAACTATCTGAAGGCTGTCTAAATCGCTGCAAACCGCCAAAATTCTAGTAATTTGCTCGACTCCATCCCGCGTCGAGTCCAGTACAAATACCTCTGTATCGGCTGTTGCTCCTCTTGCCAAGCTGTCACCGTTCTCTACTCTGGCATCGAGGAACAGTACATTTTTTATAGTCCGAGGGGGCAACCACGGGGGGTTTTCCCTTACGGTTGCTCGCAAAACTTCTCTGTGGGAATGCCCAATTCTCGTGCCGCCACGAAGTTTCTGGGACAGGAAACACTCCTCTATTTTTACTTGTTTTATTGATTTTTTATGATAATAAGTTGCTGTTGTTCGGGAGTTTGTGTCCGCAATCATTTCAGTGGAATCACATATTTGTGGGTTGAGAAAAATTGGTTTGTTGCAGATGCTTTGCATGGTCAAATTGGCTCACGAATTGTAGATGATGTACCCACTTCAAGATGATAATTATCACCTATTGACAAGGTTTAATTGCAGAGTAAGAGGCTCTGCTGCTTGACTTAGATCAAGAGCAAAAAGCAAATTTTACTCAGCACAAAGCAGTGCTATATAGATATTTGATAGCATTGCAAATATCGCCGGCAGAAGCGCTGAGGATTTGGGGTTTCAATCCCAATAATCTCTCTATCGGGTGATATTTTGCCTTCGGCTTTTTTCTTTTCTTTTAGGGAGTGTATCTGTTACACGCCTACAGCATTTCTCAATCTTGGTGAGGTATGCCCACGGAGGCCACGGAGGCCTATTCCCACGGAGGCCACGGAGGCCGCTTATCAAGCGTGCACCTCATGTTACTGAGAAAGGCTATATCTCTTACATCGCGCAGTAGATAATAACAGGAGTTCTCAAAAATTTACTTTATGAGGTTTTCTGTACATCGTCTAATGCACTTTATTTGCAGAGAAAATTCACTATTTCTGGACGTATAAACCTGGTTTGAGGGACTAAAAGACTTCTTTGTAGCCTTCGCTCCCGGTAAAAAACTCGGTTTCTTTGGTTTTGGCGCGCAAACCCTGTTCACAATAGCAACTAGACATTAATTAGGGAGTGATAGCCGTCACATAATTATGTCGGCCGTGCCCGAAGTGTCATTCAACTGAGATCTTTTACCATTCTCAATAACCCTTCTATGGGGGGTTCTCCTGCCCGGCCCATAAGAAAATTCACTGGTTGTGGAACAGGCCAGCGTCGCCTATTCTTGAAAATGGTGCAACATATGAGATTCAATTGAAATCGGCATACCCTGTATCGACGAGGCGTCTTAAAAATTCATGACTTGGAGTCTGGAGATAGCAATCTAGGTTTGAGACTGTTTCGCTACGATCGCAAAAACAGATTAGTGCCGCCCACAAGCAACTTCTCAAGTTGTCAACTTAGAGTCTTCGAGCTGGTTTCTGTTTAAGATAAATGCTCGGGACAATGTTTCGTGCAGAATTTTTCATGATGTTTTGGAGAAACTGATTGGGAGATGTGCGCCTCAGCTACTTACGATTTTTGTTGGCTAATTTTCTTAACTGCAGGAGTTACGCCCCGGAGACTAGAAACCTAATTTGTGCCTAGATTTCTCGCCGCCTAACCAAAATTTATCATCTAAACCTGGTTTTTGATCGTAAGTCCTCAACTAGAAAAACACCGATCGCAATCCGCCAGTTATGGCAACTGTAACCAAGCAATAATGCTCGATTAGGTTTTAACTGCTGAGTTTGGGCGTGGGTAGTCCAAAACAAGCTTCAACAAGAATCCTTACACGTAAGTACATCTTAACTCATTGATTATTACATCCGCAAATAGACGTAGATACAAGCACCAATATAAGCTATATCTTTTGGTCTCCAACGTCAAGAGTTTTGGCTTGGTAGTACGGACAATCTTGACAGGGCCCAGAAGGATTGACAGCGCAGCGAATGTAATGAGAGCGGGCGTTATACTCGCAAGTGATATCGCCTATCGCATAACCGAGGCTTTGTATGTAAGTGCGATCGGCAGTTGGTAGTTGAGTTCGGATTGGTCTATTCGCTACCGCAAGTCTGGCTGCTGCAATTCTATCGCGGGCTTGGCTCTGGGCATAGCGCATCACCCACAAAGACAGCAGCGACGGAGCTAAACCTATGAAAATAATCAGGAGAGCAGTTAGCACATTTTCAGAGCTGATGTGGAGAATATTTGTTTTAATTTAGGCTATGGCAACAGAAAATCCTTGCCTAAAAGACGGTTTTAAATAAGAAAAGTTCCCGATTAAGTCTCAAACTAGGCCGCCCCTGTGTTAACTGTTAGCTGGCGGCTGAGGAGGGCGAATTAAATAACTTACAATTTCAATTGTTATTGTGGGATGGGCGTCCCGCCCGTCCAAAAAAGACGGGCGGGACGCCCATCCCACAAACTTTTTGAGAAACCCCGTTGCTCTCCAAAACCAAAACTGTTAAACCTTAGCAATATCCCCCGCTAAATCCATCAAGGAACCCGCACCTTCTACCTTAGCAACATCTAACAAAGTCTTCAAAACCGAATCGGGATTCAAACTAATCGAATCAATTCCCAACTCTACCAAGAAACGAGCAAACTCAGGATAATCGCTGGGGGCTTGACCGCAAATCCCAATTTTGCGATCGTACTTCTTGGCGGCTTTAATGGCAATTGCTACCATTCGCTTGACAGCTTCATTCCGTTCGTCAAAAATGTGTGCGACTAAAGCAGAATCCCGGTCTAATCCTAATGTTAGCTGAGTTAAATCGTTAGAGCCGATCGAGAATCCGTCAAAAACTTGGGCAAATTCGTCAGCAAATATGACATTGCTGGGCAATTCGCACATCACATACACTTGCAAGCCGTTCTCGCCCTTAACTAAACCGTGTTTTGCCATCTCGGCTAACACTTTTCGCCCTTCCTCCGGGGTGCGACAAAATGGAATCATCGGAATCACATTTGTCAAGCCCATTTCGTCGCGAACTCGCTTTAATGCTTTGCATTCCAAAGCGTAAGCTTCGCGGTAATTTGGGTCGTAATAACGAGAGGCGCCGCGCCACCCGATCATCGGGTTTTCTTCCTTGGGTTCAAACTGCCGCCCTCCCAAAAGATTAGCATATTCATTGCTCTTGAAATCGCTCATCCGCACGATAACTGGGTTTGGATAAAATGCGGCGGCAATTGTGGCAATTCCGTGGGCGAGTTTGTCGGTGAAGAAATCGGGTTTGTGTGGATAAAGTGCTGTCAGTGCTGCAATTTCTTCTTTGACTGATTCATCTACCAATTCGTCAAAGTGAATCAGTGCCAGCGGGTGTGCTTTAATGTGATTGGCAATGATGAATTCCAACCGCGCTAAGCCTACGCCGTCGCAAGGAATGGCTGATAAACCAAAGGCTTCTTCTGGGTTCCCGACATTCATTAAAATTTGAGTGCGGGTGCGGGGTAAATTCTCGATCGCAGTTTCTTGAATTTCAAAAGGAAGCAAACCGGAATAAACTTTGCCTTCGTCTCCTTCCGAACAAGAAACAGTGATTTCTTGCCCGTTTTTCAAGATTTGGGTGGCATCGCCGGTGCCGACAATGGCGGGAATTCCCATTTCTCTGGCGATGATGGCGGCGTGACAAGTGCGGCCGCCGGAATTGGTGACGATCGCACTTGCTTTTTTCATAATCGGTTCCCAATCCGGGTCTGTTTTGTTGGTAACTAAAACTTCTCCTGATTGAAATTCAGCGATTTTGTGCACATCTAAAATTACGCGGGCTTTGCCTTGTCCGATTGATTCGCCAACGGCGCGTCCTTTTGCTAAAACTGCACTGGTGCCTTGCAATTTGTAGTTTCGCAAAACTTTAGCAGACTTTTGAGATTGTACTGTTTCGGGTCGCGCTTGGACAATAAACAATTCGCCCGTATTGCCGTCTTTTGCCCACTCAATGTCCATCGGGGTGTAAGTCCCGCGCACTTTAGAGTAGTGTTCTTCGATGAGTACGGCCCATTTTGCTAGTTGCAGAATTTCATCATCTTGTATGGCAAATTTATTTTTTTCGGCTGCGATCACGGAGACGTTTTTGGTGTATTTAGAACCGCCGATATCGTACACCATTTTGAGTGTTTTGGTGCCGAGTCGTTTGTCTAAAATCGGGAGAAAACCTTGTTTTAATGTTGGTTTAAAGACGAAGTATTCGTCGGGGTTGACGGTGCCTTGGACGACGTTTTCGCCTAATCCGTAGGCGGCGGTGACTAATACGGCGTTTTTGAATCCGGTTTCGGTGTCGATGCTGAACATGACGCCGGAGGATGCTAAGTCCGATCGCACCATTTTTTGGACGCCGACTGATAGGGCGACTTCAAAGTGGTCGAAACCCCGCTGTTGGCGGTAGGAAATCGCGCGATCTGTGAATATGGAAGCAAAGCATTTGTGACAGCATTCGAGGACGCCAGCGCAAGCTTGGACGTTGAGGTAGGTTTCTTGCTGTCCCGCGAAACTGGCGTCTGGTAAGTCTTCGGCCGTGGCGGAGGAACGCACTGCTACGTCTGTACTGTCGCCGTAGCGATCGCACAATTTTTCGTAAGCATCGGCGATCGCCGCTTGGAGTTCTCGCGGAAATGGTGTGTCGAGAATCAGTGCCCGCGCTTGCTTGCCTTTTTGTCGCAGGTTCTGCAGATCTTCTACGTCTAAATCGGCAAAAATTTCGCGCAATTTAGCTTCTAAACCCGCTGACTGGATGAAGTATCGGTAAGCGTGTGCTGTAGTTGCAAATCCGTTGGGAACTCTGACTCCTTGGCCAGTTAATTGTTGAATCATTTCGCCCAAAGAAGCATTTTTACCGCCTACTAATGGGATGTCGGCGATGCCGACTTCATCAAACAACAATACTAAGGCTTTTTCTTTGGGAATTAAATCGGCTTTTTGATCAATTGCTAAATTTTCGATCATTGCTTTTTTCCTCTCCACTTCATCTCAGTTCGGTCAAAGGACAGTAAACAAAAGACAGTTTATTGGAAATTGTAATTTTGTTACAAAAATTCTCAAAATTTTTCCTAGGCTGTATCAACCGAGTTTTCGATTGCCTCTATTTCAATATTATCACTTTTTGGCTAAATAGCAAGACCTGTGGAGATATTTTATTTGATTGCAAAAAGTAAAGAAATCGCAGTAATGAGTTTATGTAAGGTATTATAAAAGAAGTGGTAAAAATATGAATAGCAAAGATAGTTCCCACCGCTTTTTTGGCGTTGAGCGCTCGTTGGTGTGGGGAGATCGCTCGGATTGTGTTGGTAGCGGAATTGAAGGACAACAAAGGGTGGGGTTCGATCGCGCGATCGGCTGAACCCGCCCAAAAACCGATACTTACCTTCCGACAAGAGTCGTGAGTCGCCCAAAATTTTAGATTCTAGTTCAACCTCCCCGATTCATCTGTGGACTAAATCTAAAATCTAAAATCTAAAATTGGGTGACAGGGGCGATCGCAAAAAAAAAACACCCAGCAGCTTAGTTTCCTCCTGAAACCCAGCTTCTAAAAACCTTAAAAATTTTCCCTCTGATTGCGTTGACCTATTTAGAGCAAAAACACAGTCGCATAGATATTAGATATTGCACCATTTTCAATAACCCTTTTACGGGCGGGTTAAAATAGTGCAGCCCCAGAAAATTTACTCTTTGTGAAACGGCCCTAAAAGCCAGTTTTTGAGAATAGTCCAACCTATGACATAGAGTGCATTGTAATTCTTGAACCAAAGAGTTTTTAACTGGAAACGGCGGGATTTGTGGCTATACAATTCTTTATATGCTATAATAGTTGGCTAGACTGCCTTATGACAAAGAACAAGGTATATGATATCAGTTTTGAGCCCAGCCGCAAAGCGAAACGGCTTTAAAGTTCTTCTAGTCGAAGACAATCAAGCCGAAGCCGATCTGATCGAAGAATTATTATTAGAAACAAATGTCAGTAGAGCAGAACCCCAAAGGCTATCAGTAAGTTGTACAGACCGTCTCAGCAAAGCGCAGGAACTTTTGGTCAGCGAACATTTTGATGTGATTTTACTAGATCTTTCGCTGCCCGACAGCCAAGACTTAAGTACAATTGTCAAAATACAAGAATACAGCCTAAATACTCCGATTGTCGTATTGACCGGACGCAACGATGAAGAGCTTGCCGTGCAGTCAATCCAAGCCGGAGCTCAAGATTATCTAGTCAAGCGAAAAATCGACAGCGAAGTGTTAATTAGATCGCTTCGCTACGCAGTCGAGCGACAGCACAACCAAGAAGCTTTGCGAAAAAGCGAAGAAAAATATCGCTCGGTAGTCGAGAATTCTCTCGTCGGAATTGCCATTCTTGCTCCTCCGAGATCCCCCTCAGCACCAGAAAAATGCGAGTGGTTGGAAGTAAACGATGCTTTGTGTGATTTGCTGGGATACGATCGCCAAGATTTTTTGCACGACAATTGCCAGAGGTGGGTTTTTTCTGAAGACGTGCAGCCTAGTTTAGAGCAGTTAAATAGAATTTTGGCAGGGCAGAGTGAAGGCTATGTTTTAGACCAAAGGTGGCGCAGAAAAGATGGAAGAACCGTTTATACTAGAGTTTACCTTCGCTGTATTCGCGCCCTTGACGGCTCGATAGACCGCCTGATTAAAGTAGTCTTGGACGTGAGCGATCGCTACCGTTACGAAGCTCAATTAAAAGCATCAGAAGAGTTTTTAAATCACACGATAAATTCAACTCCTGATCCAATTTTTGTCAAAGATGATCAGCACAAATGGATCGTTGTAAACGATGCTTTTTGCAATTTGATAGGAAAAAGGCGATCGGAACTGATTGGCAAGTCAGGATACGATTTTTTACCCCCAGCACAAGCGGCTTTTTTTTGGCAACAAGACGAGCAAGTATTGCAAAGAAGTCTGGCTCAGCAAACAGAAGAAATTTTTACCGATGGCGACGGTCAAGAACGCATTATTTCTACTAAAAAAACAGTATTTAACAACGCCGATAATCGTCAAATGTTGGTGGGAACAATGCGAGATGTGACTGACTATAAACGCCAGCAAATTGCGTTGCAGGAAAGCGAAGCTCGATTTCAAATCATGACCGACAACGTGCCGGGAATGATTTATCAATATCGGCTTTATGTAGATGGTAAAACATCTTTTACTTACGTTTCTTCCGGCAGTTTGCAGCTCTACAATTTAAAACCAGAACAAATAGAAGAAAATGCCACTTTGGCTTTTGCAACAGTTCACCCAGACGACATCTCAGGCTTGCAGCGATCGATGGCAACTTCAGCGGCGACTCAGCAAGCTTGGCAACACCAGTGGCGGCAAGTTATGGGAGATCGAGTGAAATGGCTTCAAGGCGCGTCGAAGCCAGAAAAGCAAGCCAACGGCGATATAGTTTGGGACGGTTTGGTGATGGATGTTACCGAATTGAAACAAACCCAGCAAGACCGCGATCGATTTTTTAATCTCTCGCTGGATTTACTTTGCATTGCAGGTTTTGATGGCTATTTCAAACGCTTAAACCCTGCTTGGTCAAATGTATTAGGTTATAGCAGTGATGAAATGTTAGCCAAACCTTTGATAGAATTCGTGCATCCAGAAGACCTAGAAATTACTGTAGCGGAATTAGAAAAACTTAAAAAAAGCCACCCCGTTATTAGCTTAGAAAACCGCTATCTTTGCCAAGATGGTACTTATAAATGGCTGTCGTGGACAGCATCGCCGTTTGCAGAAGAAGGTTTGATTTATGCAGTTGCTCGCGACGTTACATTTAGCAAGCAAGCTGAAGCTGAATTGCGTAAGAGCGAAGCCACTAACCGCGCTCTTTTAAATGCGATACCAGATATGATATTTCGCTGTCGGGCAGACGGCACTTTTGTAGACTTCAAACCTGCCAAAGATTTCGAGAATATCTTACCACAAAAAGCACTAATTGGCAAAAAAGCACAAGACATATTGCCGGCTGCTTTTGCTGACAAAATCTTGTCGGGCAATCAACAAGCGATCGCCACCGGCGAGATTCAAGTTGTAGAATATCAAATGCCAGTTAATGATGAACTGTACGATTTTGAAGCGAGAATTGTCTTCTGCACAGAGGACGAAATTATCGCGATCGTCCGCGACATCACTAATCGTAAACGTTTTGAGTCAAAACTCCACAGGCAAGCAGCAGCAATGGCTGCTGCTTCCGAAGGTATCGCCATATTCAGTGCCGACAAAGAGGTGATTTATTGCAACGCAGCCATACTAAATATCTACGGTTACGACTCTCTCGAAGAAATCTTAGGTAAAAGTTGGAAAATATTCTACCAAGGTGCAGAACTGCAAAGGTTTGAGCAAGAATTCCTGGCGACTTTAGTGAAGAAAGGTTCTTACAGCACCGAAGCAGTAGGATGCCGTCGCGATCGCTCGGAAGTCCCTATAGATGTCTCGCTGACAATGCTGCCCGACGGGGAAATCATTTGCATTGTTCGCGATATTTCCCAAAGAAAAAAAACAGAAGCAGCACTGCGGGAAAGCCAGCGATTTATTCAACAAATTGCTGGGGCAAGTCCTAATATTTTGTATGTTTGCGACTTAATTGAAAAAAAAAATATCTATGCGAACGCTTCTATCTACCACATTCTTGGCTATACAGTAGAGGAGATTCAGGCAATGGGGCCGTGGATGATGTCAAGTTTAATCCACCCCAAAAATTTAATCAAAATGCCTGATTATTTACAGCAAGTCGAAACAGGCAGCGAAGGGGATATCTTTGAAATTGAATACCGAATTAGGCACAAGGATGGTTCTTGGCGCTGGATGGTTAGCCGAGATACTGTATTTGCGAAAACAGCAGACGGTAAGTTAAAACAAATTCTCGGCACGGCAACTGATATTACAGAAAGCAAGCAAGCAGAAGATGAAATCAAGCTGTTGCTGGCCGCAACTCAAGCTATTAGTCAGTCTGCTGATTTTCACAGCGCCCTCCCAGATATTTTGCGGTTGCTGTGCAATGCGATCGGCTGGAATTTTGCGGAAGCTTGGATACCGACTGCTAATGGTACTTTTTTGGAACACAGCGAAACTTGGTACGCTAGCGATCGCGATTTAGATAGATTCGGCCGCGAAAGTAAAAAAATTAGATTCGCAGCCGGAGTGGCAGTACCGGGACGGATTTGGTCAACCAGAAATGTAGAATGGATTGAAGATATTTCTCTAGCCAAAAATCATCTTTTTGCCCGATCGCAAATGGCGAAATCAGTCGGATTGAAAGGTTGTTTCGGAGTGCCAATTCACGCTAGCTCAGAGGTGCTGGCAGTTTTAGTATTCTGCAAGCGCGACCGCTCGATTATGGAACCGCGTATTGTAGAGTTGGTCAAGGCTGTAGCGACTCAGTTGGGCGATCATATTCAGCGCAAACAAGCCGAAGAAGAATTGCGTAAAAGTGAAGAACGCTGGCAGTTAGTTCTCAAAGGCAATCAAGACGGAATTTGGGATCTGAATCTTCAAACAAATGAAGCTTTTCGATCGGCCCGCTGGCAAGAAATTATCGGTTACGCAGAGGGCGAAATCGACAGCACCAACAGCGCATGGATCGAGCGCATCCATCCAGACGATCGCTCACGAGTGCAAGCAGCGATCCAAGGTTATCTCGATCGCCAAACCCCCAATTACGCCGCCGAATACCGCTTGCAGTGCAAAGACGGTAGCTATAAGTGGGTGCTCGCCCGCGCTCAAGCAGTGTGGGACGAAGCCGGAAACCCTCTGCGGATGGTGGGTTCGATGACGGATATTAGCGATCGCAAAGCAGCCGAATTAGCTTTACTGCAGGTCACTCAAGCCGTCGAAAGTACCAGCGATGCGATCGTGATCGCCGACTTGAAAGGGCGGTCTATTTACCACAATCAAGCCTTCATTCAGCGCTACGGCTACACGGTGGAAGAACTCAATGATATTGGCGATATGACCGCGCTTTATGTCCGGCATAAAAATTACAAACAAATCTATAAAAGCCTTCGCCAAGGTCGCTCTTGGTGTGGCGAAGTTGCGCTGCAAACTAAAAGCTACGAAGCAGTAACTGCTCTGGTGCGAGCCGACAGTATTCAAGATATTAATGGTAATTCCATCGGCTTAATTGGAGTAATTACCGACATCACAAAACGCAAAGAAGCTGAACTGATTTTGCGGCAGAAGTTAAAGCGCGAACAGTTGGCGGTAGCCATGCTGGAACGCATTAGGTCTTCTCTCAATCTGGAAGAAATTCTTACCAAAAGTGTCGAAGAAGTGCGACATTTTTTGCAAGTAGATCGCACTATTATTTACCAATTTAATCCGGATTGGAGCGGGTTTATCGCTGTTGAGTCGGTTGCCGAAAATGTCCGACCAATTGTAGGAATGGAAATTTATGACCCCTGTTTCGGGGCAGCCTACGTTCATCTTTACCAAGACGGTAGAGTTAGAGCTATAGAAGATGTTCACAATGCCGGCCTCGCCGACTGCCACTTGAGTTTGTTGACTCGGCTCGATGTGAGAGCGAATCTGGTAGTACCAATTTTGCAAGGCGAAAACTTGTGGGGGCTGTTAATTGCCCACCACTGCACGGGCCCGCGTCCCTGGCAGCAATTGGAGGGAGAGTGCCTAAAACAATTGGGGGTGCAGTTGGCGATCGCCATTCAGCAATCGGTGCTATTTGAACAAGCACAAACCGAAATTGCCGATCGCAAACTTGCAGAAGCCGCCCTGCAATTAGCTAAAGAAGCCGCCGAATCCGCCAACCGCGCTAAAAGCGACTTTCTCGCCAACATGAGCCACGAATTGCGGACGCCTTTGAACGGGATTTTGGGATACATTCAACTGCTAAAAGTCGATAAAAATTTTACCGCCGACCAACAGGAAAGTCTTAACAACATTCACCAGTGCGGCAACCACCTGTTGATGCTGATTAATGACGTTTTAGATCTCTCAAAAATCGAAGCTAGCAAAATGGAGCTGTCGCTGACAAACGTGCATTTTTCCAGTTTTGTGAAAAGTATTATTGATTTGTTCCACATGCGCTCTGCTCAAAAAGGAATTGCCTTTAATTACGATCAGGTTTCAGCGCTGCCAGACGCCATTTTGGCAGACGAAAAAAGGTTGCGTCAAGTTTTGATTAATTTGCTCAGCAATGCCGTTAAGTTTACGAACAGCGGCAGCGTTACATTCAAAGTCGGTTATGCAGAAGATTTCCCCGATAATTATCCTCAAACCAACTGCGAAAATTCTAGTTTGACAGCGGAGATTGCCACTAAAACAATTAATTTGACCGCGAATTTAGACGCGCAGCAAATGTCTAACCCGCCGCGTGGAACAACAGAAGCGCGCTCGGTGACAACAGACAATACTGGCCGTGCCCCTACCCCTAAAATTCGCTTTCAAATCGAAGATACCGGCATTGGCATTTCTCAGAATAAATTAGAAGAAATATTTTTGCCTTTTCATCAAGTCGGCGATCATAACAATTTCGTCGAAGGTACGGGACTGGGACTTTCCATCAGCCAAAAATTAGTCAAAATGATGGGCAGCCAAATTCGCGTCCAAAGTACCTCCGGCAAAGGCAGCATATTTTGGTTGGATCTAGACTTGCCAGCAGTCGCGCAGTGTTCGGAACTTCCCTCCCGACAAGAAAAAAGGCGGCTTGTAGGTTTTATCGGCCCCCAGCGGAAAGTGCTAATCGTGGACGATCACGAAGTAAATCGCGCCATGTTGCACAGGCTGCTTTTTCATTTAGGCTTTGAAATTGCAGAAGCTACAGACGGCGAAGACTGCTTGCACAAAGCACAGGAATTTCTACCGGATATAATTTTAATGGATTTGCTGATGCCCGTAATGAACGGTTGGGAAGCTACCAGGCGGCTGCGACAGTTGCCGGAATTAAAAGATACGGTTATCCTTGCTTTGTCCGCTAACGTTTACGAGACTACGAAGCAAGAGAGCATACTTGCAGGTTGCGATAATTTTCTCACCAAGCCGATTCAAACTAACGAGCTTTTAGAATTATTGCGCCTGCATTTGAGCCTAGAATGGGTTTACGAAGAAGGATCACAAACCAAAAAGCGGACAGATCAAACCGCAAAAGCATCTTCTGAGATTGCGGCTGCTGGCTCAACGATGGTGTCTCCGGCCTCAGAGTCTGTCTTGGCGTTGTTAAGATTGGCTGCAATGGGCGATATTGAAGCTATTCTGGAAGAAACTGCTAAACTCGAACATTCTGACCCGACATTAGTGCCTTTCGTTCATCACCTGCGCCAACTTGCTAAAGGATTTCAGCTCAAGCAAATTCGAGATTTTTTGAAGCAACATTTGTCCTAAAATTGACGGTAGCTAACAGACCACTCAAAATCAGTTAAATCTCGCGCCCTGGGTATCATTCTCAATCTGGGGTTCTGGCCTCCCGCGAAGCGACAACTTAATTCGCTTGGGCTGCCCGGACTCGCAGCCGGCTCCTCAAACGGTTATTGCAAATAGAAGCATCTAGGAAGCAACCGGGTTTCTAGAGCCGCCAAAAATTCATTGAATCCGATTTAACGTCACAACCCACAACTCAAAAATCAAAAATTTGAATGTTTCCATTGAATATGAACGATAAGAATTCCGAAAGAAGCATCATACTAATTGTCGATGACAACCAAACAAATCTTGACGTACTTTTCGAGTTGTTAAGGAATTACGGCTTTAAAGTATTAGTGGCTCTAGACGGCGAAAGTGCGATCGAGCAAATTGACTACATCCATCCAGACTTGATTCTTTTGGATATCATGATGCCAGGAATTGACGGTTTTGAAACTTGCCGACGTTTGAAAGCAGACCCGTCAACGCAAGATATTCCCATCATATTTATGAGCGCCCTTTCCGATACGCCTGATAAAGTAAAAGGCTTTCAGACAGGAGCCGTTGACTACATCACTAAGCCTTTCCAGCACGAAGAAGTTTTGAGCCGGATTCAAACCCACTTGACAATCCGCAGCTTGCAAAAAAAACTCGAAGAAAAAAACCTCGAGCTTGCCCACCTCAACCAAAACCTTGAAAGACTTGTTGAACAAAAAACCAAGCAATTAATAAACCAGGAAAAAACAGCCATCATCGGACGTTTGACTCAGGGCATGGTTCACAATCTCAAAAGTCCGCTGCAAGTGATCCAGACTAGCGTCGATTTGATTGAAACAAAAGCCACACAAATTCAAGAAGACTCTCTGTTTAATTATACTAAGTATATTTTTCAAGCTGTCACAAAAATTAATCAGATCATGGATACTCTGATGATGAAAAGCCGAAACGAGCAAAAGCAAGATTTGCACCCGGTGAATATCAACGATTTAGTGCAGCGAGAAATTCAGCTATTGGAAGGCAACCTGTATTTTAAAAATAAGATTAGAAAAAAATACTTTTATGACGAAGAAATTGCCAGCATTCCCTTAATTTATTCCTATCTTTCTCAAGTATTTTATAATTTAATCAATAATGCAATGGATGCTATGTGGGAAAAGAAAAGCAGAGAAATAACTATCGTGACTCGGCAAGACGACTCGAACATATACATGGATATTGCAGATACGGGATGCGGCATATCATCTGAAGATTTGTCAAAACTTTTTGACCCTTTTTACACATCAAAGCCACCTAAAGGCGAGGAAAAAACCGAAGGCGAACCGACAGGAACGGGTCTAGGACTTTATACTTGTATTGAACTTTTAAAACCTTTTAACGGTGAAATTGCTATTAGCAGCAATGTCGGTCAAGGCAGCGTGTTTACAGTTGTGCTGCCAAAACCGCAGAAAAATGGAGCGACTCAACAGAGTTAAATTGTGTCCGGTTAGACAACCGTAATTAAGTTTGTAATTAGGTTTGTAGCAAAAAATACAAGTCTTGGTTCCTCGCTCGAGAGAGGACTTGCATTGCTCAAAACAAACAGGCGCTAATTACGCGCAATTAACCGGACACAATCTCAGGCCGTATCTTGTAAATCAACGGTAATTCTCGTAGCTTAGTAGTAATACCATTTTAAAAAAATAATGCAACTTTAGGCAAGCTTTAAACGGCAATTTATAATCTAAAGTTTCAAAGGCTATCAGCAATGCAAATCCTGATTACTCCGCGCTCTTTTGACTTGCCTCTTGCTATTCCCCAGCCAAAGGTTGTAAATTAAAATAGAGTTGAGTTGCAATATGGGTAAGAGGATGATAGTTTTGGGCCACTAGGTTTGGGGCGAGGCGGAAAACTTGCAGCGAACAACTCAATTCTACAAATAAATCTGCGGGGTTTGCAAGCACACAGCGCACTCTAAAGGCTGCGCTTCAAGTTCCCCAATCATGAGCTAGGTAGCTGCATCCGCTGCTGAGATTTTATAATTACTAAAAAATAGCAAAAGGATACCAGTAAAAAAAATGCCACTGTACGCAAGAACCAAACCGCGATAGTCATCAGTCATTCCAAATCTCCAATCTCAAATCTAAAATATAAAATGGTATGACATCTGTTTTTGAGTCCACTTTAACGCCTGGTTTAAAAATTCTTTTAGTAGAAGACTGTGCAGAAGATGCAGAACTCATTCAAGAACTGCTGTCTGAGGGCCAACTAGGACAATCAATTGATGTCACCAATGTAGTCCGCCTCCGGGAAGCGATAGAAATTTTAAGCGACAAAATTTTTGATGTAATTTTATTAGATCTTTCACTTCCTGACAGCCCAAAATTTAATACTTTTTTCCGACTTCAAGATTGCGGTATAAATATTCCGATCGTCATTCTGACAGCCGCCGATGACGAAGAACTGGCTGTGGAGTTAATTGCCGCTGGGGCCCAAGATTATCTGGTGAAAAGACAGGTAGACAGTCGGCTGCTGGTGCGGACGCTTAGGTGCGCGATCGCCCGCCAGAAACGGCAAGCAGAATGGCAAAAAAGTCAAGAAAAATACCAGCAGGTTGTTGGCAATATCAAAGAAGTCGTTTTTGAAACAAATACTGCTGGCAATTGGACTTTTCTCAATCCGGCTTGGACGGAAATTACCGGATTTACCGTTGATGAAAGCTTAGGAACTTCCTGTTTGAGTTACATTCATTCTGAGGATCAATACCAATATTTAAATTCGTTTAGAGGTCAGAGACCAAATCAACAAGCCTCCTGTTGTTACCAAAGTCGATATATTACCAAAAATGGCGAAATTCGGTGGGTAGAAGTGCAAGAATTTTTTATTTTGGGCGGGAACGGCGAGGCGCAGGGGACGACAGGAACTATCAATGATATTACAGATAAAATTTTAGCACTTTCCGAACTCGAAGCTAGTAAAAAGTTTTTGAATTATACAATCGATGCAGTTGCAGACCCACTTTTTGTCAAGGATGAACAGCACCGCTGGATACTGTTAAATGATGCTTTTTGCAAGCTGATCGGGAAGCAGCGCGAGGAACTGCTGGGCAAATCGGATTATGACTTTTTCCCAAAACAAGAAGCTGAAATTTTTTGGCATACTGACCAACAAGTGTTTAGGACGGGGAAAGAAAACGAGAGTGAGGAAATATTTACGGACGCCAACGGTACAAAGCACATTCTGTCTACTAAAAAAACTGTCTTTGAAAATACCGACGGCAGTAAAATGCTCGTGGGGATAATTCGAGATATCACTGAGGATAGGCGCAAACAATTAGCGCAGCAAGAAAGCGAAGCTAGACTTCGGCAACTTGCTGCCAATTTACCGGGAATAATTTATCAATTTCGTCTCTCAACCGACGGCCAAAAAAGTTTTCCTTATATTTCTTCGGGCAGCAACTATTTATTTGAATTGGAACCAGAAAATATTCAGCAAAATCCTCAACTACTTTTTAATTTTATTCATCCCGACGACCGTCAAAAATTTGAAGAATCTATTGCTGTTTCTGCCGCCAATATGCAGCCCTGGCAGCAGGAATGGCGCGCGATTGTACCGTCGGGAAAAGTTAAGTGGATGCAAGGGGTTTCGAGACCGGAACGAGTTGATTGTCCGACGGAAATAGGGCAGGAGGGGGATATAGTTTGGGAAGGCATGGTGCTGGATATTACTGATTTAAAACAGGCCGAAGCAGCTTTGCGGGAGAGCGAAGCCAGATTTCGATCGCTCGTTGAGAATATCCCAGGCGCTATCTGCCGCAGCTTGTACGATGCTAAGTGGACGATGGTATTTATTAGCGATGAAATTGAGGTAATTAGTGGGTATCCTGCTGGGGATTTTATTCGCAATAACGGCTTGAGTTTTGCGACCATTGTTCACGAGGCAGACAAGGAAATGGTCGATCGACAAATCAGCGCAGCAGTAGAGTCGAAACAGCCGTACAATCTAGAATACCGGATTGTTCGCGATGATGGGGCGGTGCGGTGGATGTCGGAAAGAGGTAGGCCAACTTACAATCTAGAAGGGCTGGTTTTGTGGCTCGACAGAGCGATTTTTGACATTACCGATCGCAAACAAGCCGAACTGACTCTGTGCCTGGTAACTCAAGCTGTAGACAGCGCTAGTGATGCGATCGCGATCGCCGATTTGGATGGTTATTCCGTTTATCACAATCAAGCATTTATTCAGCGCTACGGCTATACAGTTGAAGAACTAAATAATGCCGGCGGCCCAGCAGTAATGTACCCCAAATCTCAAGATTTGAGAAAGTTATTTAGGGTACTGCGGAAAGGTTTTTCCTGGGAAAGTGAAATTGAAATAAAGAGTAAAAACGGCCATATTATAGAAACTTTCTTGCGAGCAAACTGCATTAAAGATAGCGCTAGTCAACCGATAGGAATGATAGCCATCATTGCCGACCTCACAGAAATAAAACGCACCGAATCGGCATTAAAACTCAGTCAAGAGCGATTGCAGTTGGCGGTTTCAGGCAGCTCTTTGGGGCTGTGGGATTGGAATATAGCTACTGGCGAAACTTATTTCGATTTTTATTGGAAATCAATGCTAGGCTATGCAGAAACCGAAATTGAAAATAACCTCAAAAGTTGGGAAAGTTTGGTGCATCCCGAAGACCGAGTGAAGGTAATGGAATGTTTAAATGCCTATGTGGAAGGTGAGACTGATATTTATGAATTTGAATTTCGGATGCTCAACAAAGCGGGCAATTGGCAGTGGATTCTGGCGATGGGCAAGGTAGTCGAGTACGACGAATGGGGTGCGCCGTTGCGGATAACAGGCACTCACAAAGATATTAGTGCCCGCGTGGCAGCAGAAGCCGAAAAAACTCAGTTGATCGCATCTTTGCAACAACTTGCCGAACAGTTGCAAGCAGCGCAAAAAATAGCCCGCATCGGCAATTGGGAATTCGATAGGGAGGCCGGAGTTATTACTTGGTCGGAAGAACTGTTTCGAGTTTACGGCCGAGAAGTGAATCGGCCACCGACAATGGAAGAACTTTTAGAGCAAATTCATCCCGATGACAAAGAAAGGTTTTCACAAGTTGTGCAAAACGCAGTGACTGAAGGGACAGCTTACGATATCGACCACCGCATCTATTTTCCATCAGGAGAAATCAGGCACGTTAACGCTAAAGGACAATCTGTTAAAAATGAGTTGGGTCAGGTGGTGCGGCTGTTTGGCACGGCAATGGACATTAGCCATCGCAAAAAAGCAGAAATTGCTTTACAAGAAAGCGAACAGCGATTTCGCGCTGTATTTGAACAAGCGGCGATTGGCATTGTTAAAGTGTGGCGCGACGGTCAATTTTTGAACGCAAATCAAGGGTTTTGCAATATTGTCGGCTACTCAGAATTAGAGCTAAAATCGCGAAATGTTGGGGATATTTCTCACCCACAAGATGTAGCTGCAGATGTCGAGTCGCGGGACAGACTGTTAGCTGGGGAAATTTTTAATTATTCTATTGAGAAACGCTTTATTCGCAAAGACGGTTCATTTGTTTGGACTAATATGACTGTATCTTTAGTGCGGGATGGGTTTGGGGAACCTAGCTATGTAATTGCTGTGATTGAAGATATTAGCACTCGCAAACTTGCCGAGGCTATCTTGCGGCAGCAATTAAAGCGAGAACGCTTGGTGGTAAAAATGCTGGAACGCATTCGCTCTTCTCTCAATTTAGAAGAAATTTTGACAAAAACTGTTGCTGAAGTACGGCAATTTTTACAGACAGATCGGACAGTAATTTATCAGTTTAATCCCGATTGGAGCGGTTTTGTAAATGTCGAGTCAGTGGGCAAAAATTGGCAGGCTATTCAGGGGATAATTATTGACGATTCCTGCTTTGAAGACCGCTATGCTTCTGCTTATGAACACGGTCGTACTGTAGCTGTGGATGATATTTACCAAGCTGATCTTTCCGAGTGCTACATTAATTTATTAAGTCAATTTCAGGTGCGAGCTAATTTGGTAGTGCCAGTTTTGCAAGGTGAGAAGTTGTGGGGCTTATTGATTGCCCACGAGTGCGCGGGCCCCCGCCACTGGCTGGAAATTGAGGTCGAGTGTCTCAAACAAATTAGCGTGCAGTTAGCGATCGCGATCCAGCAATCAATGCTGTTTGAGCAAGCACAAAGTGAAATTGCCGATCGCAAACAAGCCGAGTCAGCTTTGCAGGAATCGGAAGCGCGAGAACGTTCCAAAGCGCTAGAGTTAGAAGCAGCTATTAACAAGCTCCGAACGA
This sequence comes from Microcoleus sp. B9-D4, assembly GCF_036705105.1. NCBI lineage: Bacteria > Bacillati > Cyanobacteriota > Cyanophyceae > Oscillatoriales > Microcoleaceae > Microcoleus > Microcoleus sp. B9-D4. The sequence continues at coordinate 68,150 of NZ_JAUBTS010000027.1, read as the reverse complement.
CTCAAGCTCAGCTCGTTCAAAATGAAAAAATGGTGAGTTTGGGTCAGTTAGTTGCTGGTGTTGCTCACGAAATTAATAACCCTGTTAGCTTTATTCACGGAAATATCAATCCGGCTCGCAATTACACTTTAGATTTGCTGGAATTGATTAAACTTTACCAGCATTACTTTCCTAATCCTCCAGTTAAAGTCTTGGAGAAAATTGATGAAATAGACTTGGATTATATTGCTGAGGATTTCCCGAAATTGTTTAATTCGATGCAAGTAGGAACCGAGCGAATTGTCGAGATTGTGAAATCGTTGCGTAATTTTTCCCGATTGGACGAGTCCGCTGGGAAGTCGGTTAACATTCACGAGGGAATTGATAGCACTTTGATGATTTTGCAAAATCGGTTAAAATCTCACAGCAGTCATGGAGAAATTAAGATAGTTAAAGATTACAAACTATTGCCACAAATTGAATGTTTTCCTGGCGAGTTGAATCAGGTATTTATGAATATTTTAATTAATGCGATCGATGCTTTGGAAGAACGGGACAAGCTGCGTTCGATCGAGGAGTGCGATCGACATCCCAGCACGATCGCTATTCGCAGTTATCAGGCGGCTGCCGGCTTCGTAGCGGTATCGATTGCCGACAACGGGGGGGGGATACCAGAGTCAGTGCGATCGAGGCTGTTTGACCCGTTTTTCACGACTAAACCTGTGGGCAAGGGTACGGGTTTGGGACTGTCGATTTCTCACTCGATTATAGTCGATCGCCACGGCGGCCGATTGAGCTGTATTTCGACACCGGGAGAGGGAGCGGAGTTTTTGATTGAAATTCCAGTGCGGCCGAATTTAACAACTACAAATTCAAATTTGGGGCAATAAATTAGCAATTGGTAATTGGAAATTAGGAAGTGGAAATGGTTACTATCTCACATCTTGCACCATTCTCAAGGACAGGCTTTTCGGCCTGTTCCACAAGAAAATTTACTCTTTGTGGAACAGGCCGAAAAGCCTGTTCCTAAACAAGTAATTGAGAATGGTGCAACATCTCAGTAATATCAAATACCGTAACATCGGAATTATACCCTGCAAGCGAGCATTATCCTTGCTCCGGGTCACTCGATCGCATCGCGCTGGCAGTGCACTCAGAAAATTATTATTCTGATGCAAAGGTCAACAATACAGGGCTGTTTCATTCTCCGTAGGGGCCGCGCCCCCGTGCCGGCCCTCTTGGTCTGATCAGCCGATCGAATCGTCTAGGTCGGGGGTAGGCACGGGGAGTAGGGGTCGCACTACCCCTACAAAATTCATGTTTTTGGTGAGAATGAAACAGCCCTGGTCAACAATATGAGTTATGAGTCGTGAGTTAAAAATCAAACACGATATTACAAATTACCAATTACCTTCAACTTTTACATAAAAATCGGGGAAGATTCCGAGTTAGTGCTGGCGTGACAAATGCGATTTTTACCTTCGGTTTTGGCTTGAAAAAGGGCGCTGTCAGCGCTGCGAATTAGGGCATTGGGAGATTCCTGGGCAGAAGGAATCGCTGTCGCAATGCCGCAACTGAGGGTAACGTAGGGGCCGATCGACGATCGCGCGTGGGGCAGTTTCAAGCTGGCGATGCCGTCGCAAATTTTCCGGGCGACAGCGTTTGCCCCTTGGGCGCTGGTGTTGGGCAGCACTAGGCCAAATTCTTCGCCACCGTAGCGGGCAGTCAAATCCCCAGGCCGGTTGGTGGCGCTGGCTATCGCCCCGGCAACTTGGCGCAAACAATCGTCCCCGCCGAGGTGTCCATAAAACTCGTTGTAAAGTTTAAAAAAGTCGATGTCAAACATAATTAAAGACAGCGGCAGTTCCTCTCTTGCCAATCTCCGCCACTCTAATCTCAAAATGCGATCGAACTGGCGGCGATTGGCAATGCCAGTCAGTCCGTCAGTAGTTGCCAGTTGCTGCAATTTTTGATTGGCTATTGCTAGCTTGCGGTAAAGTTGAGATTGTTCGATCGCGATCGCCACTTGATTTGCCAAGTGCTGTAAAAAATCTATTTCCCACTGCTGCCATTCCCGGACACCGCTGCAATTGTATGCTGTCAGCATTCCCCACAAACTATTGCCATTTTCTGCGATCGAATCCGGCAAATTTTTACTGTGCGCCTGCGGTTTGCCACTCGCGTGGTGCCAGATATAATTTTCCGCTGCATCTTGATTGTTCTCGACTTCCCAAACACTGGCTTCTTGTGTTTCTTTTGCCGTTTCCCAATCGCCTGATTGCCAAATTGGTACGCTGATAACTGCTGCAATTTCACAATCTGTCAACAATTCTTTGCAACTGCCAGCCAAGGGGGCAGTGTTGACATCTGCTATTGCTTGTACCGACTGGGATTCGACTAAAACAAAGCATGACACCGCCAAAGCAGCACTAATATTTTGGTTTTCAATATAACCTTCTGGCAAACCGTCACCGGCGACGATCGCACCTTTTTGCTCTTCCCCGTCCAATTGAGACACCCAATCCTGACAGCGATAAATTAAAACGCGGTCTGTTTGGAGAAATTGGCGCACTTCTGCGACGGTACTTTGGAGAATGCTTGCCGGATCTATTGACGATCGAATATGTTCGATCATTTTGCCCAACAGCCGCTCTCGCAGAGCCTGCTGCCGCAATTGTTCTTCGATTTGCTGGCGTTCGATCGCGTAATGGATTGCCCGCACCAGCAGAGTTCGGTGAAATCTTCCCTTTACCAAACAATCTTGAGCGCCCCAGCGCAATACCAACCGGGCAATATTTTCATCGTTGATATCTGTCAGCACCACAATTGGCAATGTGGGCCATCGCCCTTTCAAAACTGCGATCGCCTCCCTTCCCCTCAAGCTGTCTGACAGTGACAAATCTAATAGTACGGCGTCAAACTTGTCTACTTCCAGACGCCCAACTCCTATCTCCAGAGACTTAACAGTTTGGAGAAGAAATAGAGACTCGCTGAATGACCCTAGAAGGTCTTCGATCATTGTCGGATCTCCGAGGTCATCCTCAACCAACAAAATTTTCAGACATTGGTTACGTGTTAACACAACTATAGCGTTCGGAGCGAGTCGAAGGCAACTTTTTTGTTTTGAAAGCGATACTTGCGATCGGCAAATATTTCTGCTTATCAAATTCACTATACACTCAAACTAGGCATTTAGCGCTCCCTTAATGCTTACATATCCGGCGGGAGTGAAACGATTTCAAACCAATACTCACATAAAGTCTTCATTACTTCAAGCAAGCCTTCAAAAGTGACTGGTTTGGATATGAAAGAATTGGCTCCCAAGCGGTAGCAAAGCAAGATATCTCCTCTGCGGTGGGAAGTTGTGAGCATTACAACTGGAATTTGTTGCAAATGGGGGTCAGATCTGATCGAACTTAGTGTTTCTCGTCCGTCCAGCCTCGGCATATTCAGATCCAAAAGTATCAAGTCTGGCTGATGCCAATTGCTGCTACCAAGATATTGACCGCGACGGTACAAGTAGTCTAGCACTTGTTCTCCATTTTCCACAAATTCGCTCGTAATTGCTAATCGAACTTCTTTCAGTGCTTCCTTAACCAAAAAGCGCGTGTCCTCGTCATCGTTTGCTATTAAAAGAGTAAATTTTTTCTTTTTATTATTCACGGCTTTGCCTCACTACGAACGTCTTTTGTGAGGTTGTGGGACTTTGAGCCGTGTCTGAGTACCTGCAAAGCATCTCTTGCCATCATCCGGTAAATCTGGCTGAGAACACTGAAATTGTGTTGCAGTAATTTACCGTTTTTCTCCATTTGCAAAGGTTTGCGAATCATGCTTGTTTCACTTGGCAGTCTGTCCGAGAACCTGCAAACTGCAAACACATCACAAATCCTTCTCCGCGAACTACTAGGGAAACTACTGCATCCCAAAGCAAGATGCTCTGGATACAGTTGAAAAAAATTAACAAGTCTTGCACGCACCGCTGATTTATAAGTTGTATAAGGATAGAGCTAATAGATTTATATTGATAGATTTTTAGCTCGATGTCATCAGTGAATATGCTACACTTTATAAGCCTTTTTGTAAAGAAAAGATAAAGATATTTAAAGCTTAAGTAAAGGACGGGTGACAATCAAGTAATTGGGTGACAAGCCCCCGGATTCATCCGTGGATCGAGAAAAAAGCTCCGAATCCTCATCACAAGCCCCCGGATTTATCAGTGGAGTCGCTTTCTTCAATTCTAAAATCTAAAATCTAAAACCTCAAATATAAAATCTACAATCTAAAATCTAAAACCTAAAATCTGCAATCTAAAACCTAAAATCTAAAATCTAAAATCTAAAATCTAAAATCTAAAATCGATTGACTTCACTTTGGTATAGGAATAGAAAAATAAAAAGTCGAGCCTCGATTGGGTTCTGATTCTACCCACAGGCTGCCACCATGCCGATCGACAATTCTTTGACAAATAGCTAAACCGATACCAGTTCCCGAATACTGTTTTTGGGTGTGCAAGCGCTGAAAAATCTGAAAAATTCGCGGATGGTACTGTGAGGCAATCCCAATACCGTTATCCTGCACTGAAAAAACCCAGCTATCCCCCTGATGCGAAGCGTCCACCTGCACCACCGGCGTCTCACTGCTGCGGTACTTAATAGCGTTACCAATTAAATTTTGAAACAGTTGCAGCAGTTGAAAACAGTCACCTTTTACCCTTGGCAAATTCCCCCTAGTAACTGAAGCTTGATTCTCGCGGATGGCCAAATGCAAATTAGCACAAGCATCCTCAAAAACCCGATTGCAATCTATCATCTCAAAAGGTTTCTGGCTGCGACCTACCCGCGAATACTCCAGCAAGTCATCAATCAGCGCCTGCATCCGCTCGCAAGAATTAACAATATGGCGGATAAATTTATTCCCTTGGGCATCAAGTTGGTTGGGAAAGCGTTTTTCTAATAGTTGAGCGTAGCCGGCAATCGTGCTCAAAGGCGCTTGCAAATCGTGAGAAGCCACGTAAGCAAACTGTTCTAGTTCGGCATTAGAACGAGTTAATTCTTGAGCGTACCGGGTTTGAGTGTCTAAACTCTCTTGCAGCAGTTCTTGTACCAGCTTGCGTTCGGAAATATCCTCGATCGCACAAATCAAATACTGCAGCGTCCCCTTGACATCGCGCATTGCCGAAACAGTAACATTGGCCCAGCGCACGGCCTCATCTTTGCATAGCAAACGCTTTTCCACCGAAAAAGTTTGAATCTTCCCGGATAACAGCGATCGCAGGTATTCTCTGTCCGCTTCTCTGTCCTCTGGGTGAGTAATTGCCTCCCAATTTTGCTGTAACAATTCAGATTGTGCATAGCGGACAATTTGACAAAAGCCAGGATTTACCCGCATAAATTTACCACAAAGTGCGGTTTTAGCTATGCCGACCGCAGCTTGCTCGAATATCGCGCGGAAGCGTTCTTCGCTGTCTCGTAGGGCAATTTCTGCTCGTTTACGCTCGGTAATGTTACGAAATATTACTGCCAGACCATCGTTTAATTTGACCGCCACAATGTGCAGCCAAACAATTGTATCTCCCTCCTGTTCATAATAAAATTCTTGGTCTACAGTTTCTCCTGTTTCTACTACAGAAACATACAAATCAAATAACCTGTTATTGCTAACTTGGGAAACTTTGGCTAACAAATTCTTGCCAACTATCTCATTTAATAGCAGACCATAAAATTTTTCAGCAGCAGGGTTAATCAACAGCCACTGGAAATCTACAATATTTCCCTCACTGTTGCGGACCGCAGAATAAGCCACCACACAGTCTAAGGAACTATTTAATATGCTAGCCAGCAGCGACTGCGACTGTTGCAGTTGATAATTTTGTTCTTTTAATTGCTGTTGCAGCTTTTGCAAGCGGACTTGCTTGTCGATGCGCGCTAAAACTTCTTCTACTTGAAAGGGTTTAGTAATATAGTCAGCGCCTCCTACTCGAAAAGCTTGTAATTTATCGTTCATTTCATCTAATACGCTTAAAAAAATTACCGGAATTTGTTCAGTTTCCGGTGTCGCTTTCAGTCTCCGACAAACTTCATAACCGTTCATTTCCGGCATTCTAATGTCGAGCAAAATTAAATCCGGGCAATGGGCGATCGCAACATTCAACGCCAGTTGACCGGAAATAGCTCGGTAAACTTGATACCCCTGGGATGTTAGCAGTTTGGATAAGAACCGCAGATTGCTCGGTTGGTCATCAACCACCAATACTTTAATTTCGCTATTATCCATTTATTTTAAACTCGATTGAGTTAAATCCATTATCTTGTCGAGTCGGTAATCGGCAAGCAAATCTTTTAAAGCCTCAGCTAAAGTTGGATGACTTTCCCAAATGCGATCGACAAGTTGAATCGCCAGCTCTTCATTAACATCATTAGCTGCGTCATAGAGCTCCTGCACCCAGCTTTGAGGCATCTGAGCCAGCAGCCCTCCGAAAAATGAATCGGGTTTTTCGTTCACACAATAACGCCGTAAAGCCCCGACAGGGAGCCGGGGCAACTCTTGATAAAGATAGCGCACTCCCAAGTAGCAAGCCATCTTATCAAAAAGGATTTGTTCTTGAAAAGGTTTCCGCACAAAATCGTCGCAACCTGCGGCGAGAATTTCGCCTTTTTTTTCCTCAAAAGTGCTAGCAGTCAGAGCAATAATTATAGTTCGCCACTGAGTTTGTTTCTCTTTCGCTCTAATTTGTCGGACTGCTTCAAAACCGTCCATTACCGGCATTCGCGTATCCAGCAAAATTAAATGAGGCTGCCAACTTTCCCAAAGTTCAACCGCTTGGTAGCCATTTTCCGCTTCTCGGACTTCAAAACCAATTGGTTGCAACATTTTAACCAGCAGCAGCCGATTTTCTTGATTGTCGTCAACTGCTAAAATCCGATAAACCGGTTGATCTGCTTCTAGTCCGATCGCCCGCTGCAATGTCGCCACGGTTATTTCAGACGAAATAGCCGCAAATACTCGGATATTAAATTTAAAACTGGTTCCCTCACCTAAAACACTTTTTACCCAAATATCCCCGCCCATTATCTGCACGTATTTTTTAGTAATTGTCAAACCCAATCCCGTACCATCACCCGCTTTTCTCCCCGCTTGTGTTTGCACGAAAGCATCAAATAAAGTATCAATTTCTGCTGTTGCTATGCCAATTCCCGTGTCTTCAACTTCAAACAAAATTAACAAGGGTTCGACCGAGGTAGAGTTAGGATGACTTTCCGATTCGGCCGGCTGCTTCTGGTTACTTTCCACGCTCACCCGCAGCCAAATACTGCCCCCGTCGTGAGTAAATTTCATGGCATTTCCCAGCAGGTTAATTAAGCAGACGCGCAGCTTTTTTTCGTCACTTTTTATATATTGGGGAACATTAGCCTCGACGGAAAATTTCAGTTGCAAATTCTTAGTTTCAGCTTTGATTTGAAACATTTCCTCGATAGAATCGAGGAGTTGATAAAGGTCAAAGCTGCGTTCATCTAAGCCAATTATCCCGGCTTCTATTTTCGACAAGTCTAAAACATCATTAATTAGTTCCAGCAAATGTTGACCGCTGCTGTTAATAATTCGGAGATTTTCGAGATTTTCGTGGCTGAGCAAAGAGTCGCGGCTCATGACTTGGGTAAAACCCAGGATGGCGTTCAGGGGAGTCCGCAATTCGTGGCTCATGTTGGCAACGAATTGACTTTTTGCGAGCGATGCAGCGGCCGCTGCTTCTTCGGCTTTTTTGCGTTCTATTATTTCTTCTTGCAGTTCTTTATTGCGAGCGAGCAATTGTTTTTTCAGTCTCTGGATAGTCAGTTGGTGTTCGATTCGCGCTAAAACTTCTGCTACATGAAACGGTTTTGTGACATAATCAACCCCTCCCACTTGAAATGCGGTTAGTTTGTCCAATACTTCATCTAAAGCGCTGATAAAAATAACCGGAATTTCGGATGTCTTCGGATCTTCCTTGAGCTGTGTGCAGACTTCGTAGCCGTCCATTTCTGGCATTTTGATGTCGAGCAAAATCAAATCGGGAGAACCAGAGCGCGCCGCTCTGATTGCCATTTTGCCGTTAATTACGCCGCGGACTTTGTAGCCCCGATCGCACAGCGTTGCTGATAAAACTTGCAAATTTTCTGGAGTATCGTCAACAATTAATATGTTGCCTTTATTTTCTTCTATTTGATTGTTGGTCATCGCTGGCTATTTTTTGTTAATTTAAGAATTATTGAAATTAGGAAAACTGGTTAAATATTCATTATAGCACTCCCTCCTCAATCAACTCCTTTTATATTTACAGAACTTATCCTATTTAAGATTTGAGATGTGAGATTAAAGAATTGGGAATGACTGATGATTACCACGGTGTGGAGCTGGGCTACAAGTAAATTAGCCGATCGCCCGCAGGCGAGTTTACAAATAGGCGATCGACCTACATCATCAATAATCCTGAACCTGCCCCTATTATCTCTTCTTCTTTCATCCTTCAACAATTTCTAAACTCCTCAATCAAATCGATAATACGATCACATCGGAAGTTATTCGCCAAATCAGCGATCGCGCTGCGGAAACTAGAATTAATAGGAGGAATCGACAACAACAGCCGAAAAATTTCCTCGTTATCAACCGCATCCGCCGCAGAATATAATTCATCAATCCATTCAGCAGGCATAGCTTCCAAAAATGAAGTATTGAGCGTAAAAGCCAAATCAGCCGTTTCAGTTGCCGTGGAAACCTCGGCGGACACCGCACCATCAGAACTTAGCGAAGCTTCTCGATCGTAAACATAGCGGACTCCCAGATACTTAGCCATCTTTTCCAGAATCACTTGCTCCCGAAAAGGCTTCGCTACAAAATCATCGCAACCTGCAGACAAAATCACCGATCGCTCCTCATCAAAAGCACTTGCAGTCAAAGCAATAATCACCGTTGCTTGACCTTTCAAATGCGCTTTAATCTGTTTAGTAGCTTCGTAACCGTCCATCACCGGCATCCGCATATCCATCCAAATCAAATGAGGTTCCCAACTCGACCACATTTCCACAGCTTGAACGCCATTTTCAGCTTCCTGCACCGCAAAGCCAAGGGATGTCAGCATTCTGACCAACAGCAAGCGACTTTCCAGGCGATCGTCAACAGCTAAAATCCGGTATTCTGGCTGTCCGGGTTCCAGACCCACAACTCGGCGAGCTGTTTGAGCCACCTGAATTTCCACTGCATTAGGGAGCGAAACTTTAACATCAAATCTAAAAATGCTGCCTCGACCGAGGGTGCTTGTTACCGTCATCTTCCCTCCCATTAACTTAACGAACTGCTTGCTGATTGGCAAGCCCAAACCTGTTCCTTCTTGAGCTTTTTTCCCGCTTTCTGTTTGCGCGAAAGGTTTAAACAAATTCTCCATTTCTTCCGCAGAAATTCCTGAACCAGTGTCTTCCACTTCAAATAGCAAAGAGCAACACTCACTTGGCGGAATCTCTCCATGAGTTTTAGTTTTTAACAACTCATGTTTGATTCTCAAATTAACACCACCTTCAACCGTAAACTTAATAGCATTTCCTACGACATTTATCAATACTTGTCGCAACTTGCTTTCGTCAGTTTCTATATATTGAGGTAGAGCGGGTGGGCAATCAAAAATTAACTGCAACCCTTTTTTTTCGGCTTGCAGCTTCAGCATATTTTCAGTATTTTTTAGCATTTTATGCAAGTCAAAGGTACTGTTATTAAGTGTCACCAGCCCGACTTCGATTTTTGACATTTGCAGAATATTGTTGATCAGAACGAGCAAATGTTCCCCGCTCTGGGTAATAATTCCTAAGTATTGCTGTTGGTCGGCACCGAGGTCTGGGTCGCGGGCCAGCAGTTGGCTGAAACCGAGAATTGCGTTGAGGGGAGTTCGCAATTCGTGGCTCATATTCGAGAGAAATTCGCTTTTGGCCCTGTTCGCTCTGTCGGCTTCTTCTTTGGCTTTTTGCAGGACTATTTCAGCTTGTTTGCGTTCGGTAATATCGCTAGCAGTGCCTGTTGTGCCGATGATGTTTCCTTCAGCGTCCATGCGCGCGATCGCCTTGGTATTTACATCAATCTTTCTGCCATCTTTTCCTAATACTATATTTTCGTACTGAAACACAGTTTTTCCCGTCAGCAAGCGCTGCTGAAGTTCCCATTTCCAGTCTATTTCTCCTGGAGCCAAGAAATCGCTAAAAGAACAGCCCAGCATTTCTTCAGGCTCGTAACCGTATATTTGTTTAACTGCTTGGTTCACAAAAGTAATGTGCCCTTGAGCATTGCAAGACCAGATAATATCTTGGGAAGTTTCAACTAAATGACGGTATTTTTCTTCACTCTCTGCTAGGGCTATTTCTGCCAGCTTGCGTGGGGTAATGTCCATCAAAGTTGTGAATAGTTTTGTCACTTGCCCTTGTTGGTTGACAACTACTTCTCCTCTGGCTTCGATGTAGCGAATGAAGCCGGCTTCACTTATTTGTGACGGAGAATTATCCGCAGCAATTTTCGCTTCCGGGCGCAGAATTCGATATTCCAAAGTGTAAGATTGCCCGCTAGCAATAGCAGTGTCGATCGTTGTTTGCCACTTTTGTCGATCGTCGGGATGCACGTATTGCGAAAACTCAGTTAGTGTTGGCGCAGCCTGGGTTGGCTCGATCCCAAAAATCCGAGATAACTCTTCCGACCAAGTAGTTGTGTTGGCCGATAAATCGCATTCCCAATTACCGACACGGGCGATTCTTTGCGCTGCTGCTAAAGAAGCCGCTACAGCTCGGAGTTTTTCTTCGGCCAATTTGCGATCGCTAATATCTTGAATCACAGAAATCACGCAGGTTTCGCCATGAATGTCAATGATTTCTGCTGACAGCAGCCCGGTTCGGATTTCCCCTGTTTTAGTGCGAAAATCAAATTCGTAGTTGAGAATAATTTGTTTTTCATCTAACATTTTAAACAACTCGGATCTGGCTTGTATATTTTCCCAAAGATTCAAATCAAGCGCCGTGCGATCGAGAATTTCTGCGGCTGAATAACCGATTGTCTGGCAAAAAGCCTCATTAATTTCTAAATAACGACCGTCATTAAATCTGGTAATAGTAATCGGGTTGGGAGAAGAACGAAAAGCTTTAGCAAACTTTTCCTCAGACAAGCGCAGTTGTGCAGTCCGCTCCTCGACTAAAGTTTCCAGTTCTTGATTCAGCTTTTGGAGTTGAGCATTTTGTTCCGCTAATTGCTTCTCCATAAAATAGCTGTTGATCGCTTCTTTTACCGTCAACTTCAAATCTTCTGACTGCCAAGGCTTCGATATGTATCGGTACAATTTAGCATATTTAATAGTATTCGCCACTGCTTCTAGGTCTGCTTGCCCCGTCAGCATAATTTTGATAGTTTTTGGCGAAATTATGTGAAGCTGCTTCAGCAATTCGTCACCTTTGATATTCGGCATCAGATAGTCGGAAATTACTGCAACGATTTCGCAGCCCTCTGCCAGTAATTCCTCGATTAACTCTAAAGCATCTTCGCCCCCTTCAGCCGTTTCTAATAAGTGTTCTTCCCCCAGGGTTTTTTTTAACTCAATTTTCAAACTTTCAAGAATTATCGGTTCGTCATCCACGCAAATAATCACAGGTTTATTGTTCATATTTTTGTCAAACCAGATTTTATAGTTTCTACTAATTCTTTGCGTTCCCAGGGCTTGTACAAACAACGGTGCAAGTTTGCTTGCTCTTTCACCCGTGCTATTGCTACTTCGTCTGCTTGCCCGGTCAGCATGACTTTCACAATCTTAGGATATTTTTGGTGAACCATAATCAAAAATTCATCTCCTTTAATCCCTGGCATTAACCAGTCAGACACTATGACCAAAATATCACTTTCATCTTCTTTTTGAATTTCCTCCATAATTTCCAGAGCTTCATCTGCATTTTCTGCTACTTCATAGAGGTAAGCATCCCCAAATTCTTTTTTAAGTTGAATTTTTAAACTATTTAAGACCACAACTTCATCGTCAACGCACAAAATTACTGGTTTCGGCATAAAACTTTACTTCTATTAAATTTTAAGACTGGGTGCATTTACCTATTTCTTTAAGTGCTATCAAGGGATTCCGACAGGCAAGGATATAGTAAATTTTGTTTGACCAGGCACGCTTTCTACTTGCAGTTCACCTTGGTGTTTTTCCAGAATTTTTTGAACTATATCCAATCCCAAACCGCTGCCTTCCCCTGGAGGTTTAGTTGTGAAAAACGGTTCAAAAATTCTCGGCATAATCTCTGGAGGAATGCCGGGCCCACTGTCGGTAATACTGACTGATATTGCGTTCGCTTCGTGTTTGATATCAATTTTTAACACGCCTTTGTTGCCCATCGCTTGTAAAGCATTGTGAACTAAATTTGTCCAAACTTGATTTAGTTCATCAGGATAGCATAGCACAGAGGGCAAATTAGTACCATAGTTTCTGACTACTTCCACACCGTGTTTGATTTGGTAGTGGTAAAGCGTTAAAACAGTATCAATACCGTCGGTAATATTAGCGATTACTTTGGAGCCAGACTGGTCGTAACGAGAGTAGCTTTTCAAAGCAAAAACGATTTTTGCTGCCCTATCGGTGGCAGTAGCAATATTTTTAGTGCTTTTTTGTACCGTAGCAAATTGGTAGGCTGTTTGTACAATATTTCGACTTTTACTGTCTTTCAACAAAGGTAAAAAAGGTTCTAAATTATTGCCGATGCCGATATCTAATAAAGTACAGGCAAGACTGGCGGCGTCGTCAATCTTTTCTGATTCTAGTTGCCCCTGCAAAACTTTTTTTAACTGACGTTTTTCTTTACTAGATAATGTATCTGTTTCTTGGCTGGACTTGTGTAGCAAAGCAAAGAAATCCTGCCGCCGTTCCGGGGATAGTTGTTGAAAAAATATCGGCAACTGCTGCAATTGTTCCGTCCAGAAGTCGGCGATGTTCTGCACAGAAGAGCGAATCGCCCCTAAAGGAGAATTGATTTCATGAGCAACTCCGGCAATTAACTGTCCGAGGGCTGCCATTTTTTCAGATTGAATAAGTTCTTTTTGAGTCCGCTTCAGTTCTTCTAAGGTATGAGATAACTCTGCATTTTTTTGGCACAGCGCTGACTCGGCTATTTTGCGGTCATTGATGTTGCGGGCTACCCAAATAACTGCATCTTTTGAGAACAGAGAAATGCAGGCCGAAAACCAAATTTCGCGACCACAAACTGTTAAGCTGTAGTCAAAATTGAGAGTTTGTTGTGTTTCTAACACTTGCTCAACTAACACCCACCAATCATCCGGGTGGTCGTCGTCAAAAAAATGTTCGATGGTCAAGCTGACTATATCACAATCAGGCTCAGAAACCGCTGCCACATTTGTTGGAAGAATTTCTATGTTCCGCTGACTGTCTAGCACGAGAACGATGTCTGTCATCGCTTCAAAAACGGCGCGGACTTTCCTTTCAGAAAAGTGCAATTTTTCTTCGAGCAATTTTCTATCGCTAATTTGTTGCTGCAATTCTTCGTTACTGGCTGCTAGTTGAACCGTGCGGTCTAGAACTCGCTGTTCGAGTTCAGTGTTGAGGCGGCGAACTTCAGCTTCAGCGGTGGTGCGGTCTTGTATTTCCTTTTTTAACTGACTGTTGGCATTAATTAATTCTAAAGTTCGCTGTTTGATTTGTTCTTCCAAATTATCATTTAATAGTCGCAACTTTTCTTCTATTTCTGTTCTCCGTAACGCTTCTTTTTGCAATTCTTCGTTCATTTTGTTCAACTCCTGAATTTTGTCAGCAACTGTTTCCTGCAAAAGCTCGACATTTGCGTGCATTTCTACCGGATCTAATGCCCGCAGCAGGCTCATTTCAGTCACAATTCCAGCTAAATATCCTTCCTCGTCCACCACCACCAAGCGCCGGATGCGGTGCTGCAGCATTAACTGGTGAGCCTGCCACAAGGTGGCTTTTACCTGCAACGGTATCAGCGGAAAACTCATCGCGGCGGTGACGGGAGTACGTGCGAAATCTAGTCCAGAAGCTTGGAATTTAACAATGTCGCGTTCTGTAATTATGCCCACAGGTTTCTGATTTTTGTTGTCGCTGTCCGTGCAAATGACTATGCAGCTTTTCCGCTGGGTTCTCATCTTTTTTGCGACTTCTAAAACGGAGGCGCTGCTTGAGGTAACTATTAATTCTGTAGTTATAATTTCTTCGGCGCGCCACATTTTCAGCAAGTCGGCCGGCTTGAGGATTTGACGGATGCTTTCGCAGGTGATAGCGCCTAGCAAGTTGCCACCTTCGTCTAGAAGGGGTAAATGACGGATTCTTTTCGATCGCAATATGCTCAATACCTTGAAGATATTCCCCCCTTGATCGAGGTTCAGGGCGATCGGGTTTTCAGTCATCACCTCAGAAATTGCCACCCCTGCTAGCGGTATTTCGCTAGCAGTTATTTTCACAACATCGCGTTCTGTAAAAATTCCGAGCAATTGCTGCTCAAACGCGATTAAAATGCAACTGGCACTCGCCTGAGTCATGGCAGCAATTGCGACTTTCAACGGTGTGTCTGGAGGCAGCACCGGCGGTTTGGGGTCGAGCGCCTGTTTTAGCAAGCTTTGGGTATCAGAAACTGTTGTTGACATGGGCAAATCAAGGGGGATAGATGCAGGCGGAACCGCCAATTCATACCATTTTAGATTTCCGATTTTACAGTCGCGGTACGCTCACCGCAATCGAGATTTGACATCGGTCTAAAGTTGCATTTTAGTCGCGCAGTGGTATGATTTTTACTGCGCTCGCGCTAAACGGCGATCGGAATTGACACAATACACGTCCTTTGACCGATAACTGATGTTACTTCTATTTTACCCGAATGTTTTTCCACACTTTTTTTAACAATCTCCTGTCCCAACCCGCTGCCTTCGTCGGCGGGTTTTGTGGTAAAGAACGGATCAAATATTCGTGGTAAAATTCCCGGCTAATTCAGTTGCCACTGACGAGCAGGCTCTGATTTTCTGCTCTCACCTCTACTTTTAAAACTAGGCAATTCTCTATCGCTTGTAAAGCCTTGTGCATCAGATTTATCGAAACTTGTTTTAGTTTGTCTGGCTCAGACAACAATTTAGGCAGTGTATCTTGATAATTTCTGACAACTTCTACTCTGTGTTTTTGTTCTTTTAATCCAAAGTTAATATATTTTTAATGCTGTAAGTAATATTGGCAATTACTTTTCTTCCCTACAGTTAGAGCGAGAATATTTATTTTGCCTCAAAAATTACTTTTGCGCCTCTATGTGTAGCAGATGATCTTCTTGGCAAGCGGTGAATAAATTGCAGAGACTATCTGCCTGACCAGGAATTTCAAAGGTGGTACCCGCCACGTGATTTATCCGTGGAATCAATCCCAAATCTCAAATCGAAAATCCTCAAGAAAGAGCATTTATCTCGCGCAAGTCAATCTCAAATCTCAAATCTCAAATCTAAAATCGATTGACTCAGCAAGTTAAGCACCCTTTGATGAAATATTTGATTGCAGTTCAAGTTTATGGATTCCTTCTGTTAATCAAGCTGGTTGCTAGATTCAGAAATTTCGCGTTTTATTTCTGTAAGTTCTTGACCTACCAAATAGGAATATTGAGATTTTTGGCACAATAACCGACAACTTCCAACTCAGCTTTTTGGAGAGTAATTTAATAGCTTTATTGGAACATTGGCAGGGTTTCCCTGACATGAAACTTGCTGTGAGCAATACAAGCTGGTACTAAATATAATATCCTGCCTCAGAGGCTGTGGGCATTGAACATCGATAACTGTAGCTACGTGTTGCAGTAACTAGCAGCCCAGAAAATCACGGTGCCTGCAATTGTAAATAATAACCCTGCCTTGGCGCGCAAGCATTCAAGGCAGGGTTATTATTGAGTATTCCGAATTCTCAAGGGTGAAGCGAGGACGCTGCTGCCGACTTCGGCTGCCCAGCAGTACACTACTCGCCTAATCGAGTTATTTTAGCGCTGCGTTGGGCCAACATCAGCAGTACATAAATAGTCATTACATAGCCGGCGGCCAGAATGGGAATAATTAGAGGAATATCGCGATAAATCATAATTAGAACCAAAAGTCAAGGACGATGAGGAGGAGGACAAGTTCAAGACCTACTACATTAAGTCAGCACGCAAGACCATGCCTTGGTTCTGAAGGCTGTTTTTCCATATCAAGCCTGCGGGAACATTTAGGCGTTCCCGGTCATCAATAATGATTTACTGCTTTACAGATGCTTAAACAGCCTAAAACCATCCACTTTAGCTGCTTTGAGCTACCGTGCACATAAGATGCGCTACTCTTAACTTCTGAAAACTTTTAGTCGCGAGGAACTAAAAATCTGTCCCAGAAATTTTGGCTGCGATCGACTAACAAGGCTGGCTCTACGAAACTTTTACAGGCACCTAAAAGCTACCTGCCAGTCTGGCTGTACTTAATGTATAGAATTGTTTAAATCCTTAATACCCATAATAACACAGGGTTTCTGAGATTTAGAGATTTTTTGGCAGTGTCCTTAACAATTCGATACAATAGGGGCAACCCCTCTGGCAGCCGGCTACTGGCCTCTGGCAGGCGGGTGACTCCCATCGGGGGCAGATGACAAATAACTGCCGATCTCCTAGATTTTTCTTTTCTATTGCAGAGAATTACCTTAAAATAAAGATATGATATGTAAAATTTTGTTACTTTACGGCTTGAGTCGGCGTATCCATGATCTCTAGCACTCTCCTATTTTCCTCGGTTGAAGAAGACCTGCGACTGTTGACAGAAAACTTAAAACAGTTAGTGGGTGCCCGTCATCCCATCTTGTACGCGGCTGCAGAATACTTATTCGGCACAAAGGGAAAACGAGTGAGACCCGCAATCGTTCTGTTGATGGCCAAGGCGACTATGCCCGATCGGGAAATCACGGAAAAACACCGCCGCCTCGCTGAAATCACGGAAATGATCCACACAGCTAGTCTCGTACACGACGACGTGGTGGACGAGTCGGATCTGCGGCGGGGAGTGCCGACGGTTCACAGTCGGTTTAACAACCGAGTGGCAGTATTGGCGGGAGACTTTCTGTTTGCTCAATCTTCCTGGCATTTGGCAAATCTCGACAACCTGCCAGTAGTCAAACTGCTTTCAGAAGTGATTATGGATTTAGCTGAGGGGGAAATTCAACAGGGCCTCAATGGATTTGACACCAGCTTGTCGATCGAAGCGTACCTGGAAAAAAGTTATTACAAAACAGCGTCTTTAATTGCCAACAGTTCCAAAGCAGCGGGCTGTTTGAGCGAGGTTTCAGCGGAAATAGCAGACGATTTGTACAACTACGGTCGGAACATTGGTTTGGCATTCCAAATAGTAGATGATATATTAGATTTCACCGCTTCAACGGAAACTTTGGGGAAACCTGCAGGCTCGGATCTCAGAAGCGGTAATCTGACAGCACCAGCACTATTTGCCCTAGAAGAAAAACCTTACTTGGAAGTTCTCATAGAACGCGAATTTGCCCAAGAAGGAGATCTAGAGCAGGCCCTGGCACTGGTAGAAGATTCTAGAGGCATAGATCGATCGCGAGAACTAGCCACAAATCACGCACAGAAAGCCGTCGAATACTTAGCTGCGCTGCCCCATTCAGAGTCCCGTCAAGCTTTGATTGATTTGGCTGAATACGTTTTGAGTAGACTTTATTAGAGGCTAAAAAGTTACACTTTATTGGTAATGGGGAATTGGTAATGGGAAATTCCCAATGCCTAATGCCCTGTTACCAATTAATAAGAGAAAATTGAGTTTTTAGGCAATATCCGACGGGGGAGCCGATCGATACTGTTGCAAGTAAACGTTAATTAAACTCTGTACTTGCTCGCGAGGAATTTCCGTCCCGACTTCCTGATTTCCGGGACTTTCAAAAAAAACAATGCTGTCAAGACCTTCCAGAGCTATCATCTGAAATAAAATGTGAGTGACAGGCAAAAGCACCGGTCTGAGACGATCGCCCCCAGCAGCCGCAGCCTGCGACGCATCTTTAATACTGCTCCAAGCATAAATCACCTTCTTCTCCCGTCCCGGTTGCTTGAGATTGCTCAAAACCACGATCGCCCAACTTTGGTCTACCGCTTGCAGGATCGAGTATTTGAGGTGCTGTAGCTGTTGGGCAATTAACACCAGTGCCGGGGCGATCGCCTTTAAGATTTGTGGCGTCGAACCGTCGGGCGGAGCTTTTTCGATCAATGCTTGAATCTGTTGGTCTAAATCCATCAGTCAGTTCTTTGATATCTAAAATTAAAAATTTCAGGTTAGCAAGTCCGCCTCCAAGTATATATTACCCAGCACTGCCCTATTAAAGATAAGCTGACACCCCTCTAAATTTAATATTTAGCAGCCTAGAGCCCTTGTAGCGAGCATTTGGGCAAAAAAATTAAGTGCGTAACAGCTTACACAATGTCATCCAAAAAGTCTAACCATAGGGTGCTGAGCGCTAGCGCTGTCAAGGTGTGTTAAATCTGAGTCCCCTAAAAAGCCGAAAACTACTATTTCACGTTCGGATTTTTCAAACTTAAAGCCATAAAAACTGCTTGGGGGACCTGGGTTTCCAAATCACAACGCCCAAAGTTAGTAAATTCGTTGTGTACTGAGTCCACCGGCGCTTACGGCGCACTCATGAGCGGGGTGGGTGCTGATGGCGCACCTTACCCCAGATGGCGCCTCAAAGGATTTGTTGGCCCTACTCCTATATATCTATTGTTCATATTTATAGTGGGTCGATCGTCCTTGACCAGGAATTTCAAAGGTGGTACCCGCCACGTGATTTATCCGTGGAATCAATCTAAAATCGAAAATCAAAAATCCTCAAGCCCCCGCATTTATCCGTGGGGTCGCCTCTAAAATCTAAAATCTAAAATCTAAAATCGATTGACGCTACCCATACCTGCCGCTGCACCTCGGCCTCATCAGCTACACCCCTAACTTTTTCGTTGTTAACTGCCCCAGAGTCACCTCAAATGTAACGAAATATTACAAGATGACGCTAAAGCAGCATAGAGGCTTGACAGCAAAGAATTAAGCGGCTAATCTGATATACATACCCGGGTAAGTCAATTCACTGTCATATGCAAGAAAAGCAAAAAGTTACATTGTATCTTCCACCAGAACTGCATCGCCAGCTCAAAATCCGAGCCGCAGTCGAAACTGAACCGATGTCATCAATTGCAGAAAGGGCAATTGTCTTCTACCTAGGAAATCCCGAACTGGTTGACGAAGTAGAAGCATCCTACGGACAAACCCATCGGGTATACAACTGTCCAGAATGCACGGGTTCAGTAGTAATGCGAGATGGAGAACTGGCATCCGTAAAAAGTCAGCCGAGCGTATTGGCTGAACAGGATCTTCCAGTAAAGCAGGTGTCGGGCGTCAGTGCCAGCACGGCCAAACCTGGAGAGGAAGAATTGGTTCCCTGCTAAGAATGCCTTGCTTCCCCAAAAAGCTAAAACTGAAATTTTCAGTAAGAGGGCGAAGGGCAGCATTGAGATTCAGCAAAGATAGCACCGTCTCTAGTGGGTCGAGGACTATGCAAGAAGAGATAAGTATTCTAATCCAAGCTCAATATCCTCTGATCTACCTCGTGACATCCGAGGAAGAGCGGTGTGAGCAAGCAATTTCGACAATAGCTCAAGCGAAACCACAGCGACGAGTATTTATCTGGACTGTAACTCACGGCATTGTGGAGTATGGTCAACCCCGCACCACCACCCAACACAACACCGTCTCGCCAGAGGCAGCAATTGAATGGGTGATCAGGCAGCGAGAACCCAACAGTAACGCTAGCATCTACATTTTCAAAGATTTGCATCCTTTTATAGATTCTCCTCCGGTAACGAGGTGGTTGCGCGATGCGATCGCCAACTTCAAAGGAACGCAAAAGACAATTATACTGATGTCTCCTTTGCAGCAAATTCCGATCGAGCTAGAAAAGGAAGTAGTGGTGTTAGACTTCGCGTTGCCCGACATGAAGGAACTCAACCAAGTATTGTCTGGTCAGTTGGAGCAAACGAAATCGCGACGCATTACCACAGAAGCGCGAGAAAAACTTTTAAAAGCAGCCTTGGGATTGACCAAGGACGAAGCTGAAAAAGTTTATCGTAAAGCCCAAGTTTCGACTGGGCGCCTCACAGAAGAAGAAGTAGACATAGTTCTTTCGGAGAAAAAGCAATTAATTCGGCGCAACGGCATTCTAGAGTTCATTGAAGAAGACGAAACCCTGGATGCAGTCGGCGGTTTAGAAGAGCTGAAGCGGTGGCTGAGACAGCGTTCCAACGCCTTTACAGAAAGGGCGAGAGAATACGGCCTGCCCCAACCAAAAGGGATGTTAATTCTCGGCGTACCCGGGTGCGGAAAATCGCTGATTGCCAAGACCACCTCCCGCCTCTGGGGACTGCCCCTGCTGAGGCTAGATATGGGTAGAGTCTACGACGGCTCGATGGTGGGTCGATCGGAAGCCAATCTCCGCAATGCCCTCAAAACCGCAGAATCCATCTCTCCAGCCCTCCTCTTCATCGACGAACTAGACAAAGCCTTTGCAGGAGGCACTGGTTCGGCCGACTCAGACGGAGGCACCTCCAGCCGGATTTTCGGTTCCTTCCTCACTTGGATGCAAGAAAAGACTTCCCCAGTCTTCGTAATGGCAACAGCCAACCGAATCGAGCGGTTGCCGGGAGAATTCTTGAGGAAAGGTCGGTTCGACGAACTCTTCTTTGTTGACCTGCCTACCAAAGAAGAACGCCAAGATATATTTAAGATTCACCTGTCCAAGCGCCGTCGGGAAATTACTCGCTTCGATTTAGAGCAACTTTCCACTGTTTCCGAGGGCTTTTCAGGTGCAGAGATTGAGCAAGCGCTAGTAGCCGCAATGTACGAAGCCTTCGCTCAAGATCGAGAGTTTACGCAGCTAGACATCATCGCGGCCATTAAATCCACAATGCCACTGTCTAAAACAATGACCGAACAGGTCACCGCCCTGCGAGATTGGGCTAGACAGCGTGCACGGCCCGCTGCGTCTTCCGTCGCTGAATACCAGCGAATGGAATTCTAAAAGCTTTCTCCTGGTCCAAACAGGAGCAAAGGCTAGCAACAGCTAGCAGTTCGATTCAAGAGCCGCCCAGCGGCACCGTTAAATCCAGACCGTTGTTGTTTCTCTCTCAGTTTTATTAGGAGGAAATCCAATGTCTCACTTTAGCACTCTGCGTACCAAAATCACCGACGCCGAAATCCTGAAAGCTTCCCTGCGTGACTTGGGCATTTCAGTCAAGTCAGAAGCTGATGTTCGTGGCTATAATGGTCAGCGCGTTCGCTCCGACATCGTAGCGATTCTCGAAGGCGAATATGACCTGGGTTGGTCTCGCAATAGCGATGGTTCTTTTGACCTGATTGCCGACCTCTGGGGTGTCGCCAAAAAGCACAATCAAACTGAGTTAATCAACTCCATCAACCAGAAGTACGCAGTTAACAAGACCTTGGCAGCAGTCAAGCAGCGCGGTTTGCAAAATGCCAACGTTAAGCTGGTAGTGCAAAACTAATTGATCTGCATGTTTCCAAGCTCGCGGGTTAACCAAACAAACGGGTTAACCCGTTTTTAGCTAGCTAGGATGTAGAGGGGGGTCTTTGGGCCGCCACATACTTTTTTAGCACCCCCAAGCAGCAGCTTTCAGGTTGAAAGCTGCTGCTTTATGCTTTAATGGTCGGCTACCTAATGCTTGGGGCAATCGTGGATCGTTTGTTGATAAATTTCAAGTATTCGATCGACTTTGCGTTCCCAATCAAAATGCTGCCGGACTCGTTCCCGTCCCGCACAACCCATACTCTGCCGCAATTCTGGTGACTGGGCGAGCTTGAGCATCGCATCTGTCAGTCCCTTGACAAAGCCTTCTCTGGAAGCGGGTTCTACTAAAATACCGCAAGTGGAATTCAGATAATCTGCAGGGCCGCCCCAGTTCGTTGCTATGACGGGCAAGCCCACTGCCATTGCCTCCATCACCACAGCCCCCCCAGGCTCCCGCAAACTGGGGAAAACCATTGCATCAGCTTGTTGCATTTTGAGAGCGCACTCCTCCTGAGACAGCCAGCCACTAAATACAACGCTGCTGTCGATGCCTAAACGAGCTGTTTGAGCTTCGAGTTCCCCTCGGATGTCCCCATCACCGATGATTTCCAAGACTGCATCAGTTTGAGCCACGACGGGCGTGAAGGCTTCCAGCATCAAATCTACAGCTTTCCAGTCGATCAGCCTGCCTAAAAATATAAAATGAACCTGCCCAGTCGCGGCTCTTGATAAGCTAGAGTCCGATCGCCACACCGAGAAATCCACGCCGTTTTCCACAAGTTCAATAATTTTACCGCCCACTCCTGATGGAAGTGCCTGCTTCGTGCGATCGTTTGCCACTAACAGCGTCTCGGCTTTGATTTTACCGGGAAAAAGACGATTGAAGAAATCGACGCACTGGTGACCGATCTCGATTAAAATATCAATCGTAGGATTTTGGCGCGATCGAAAAGCCAGAGGAAATTTAACCGACGTGTTCATCGGCCCGATAACTACCGGCACTCCCAATCCGAACATCAACGAAGGAACTGTTGCCGAGACAGGTGTCGGTTCGTGTACAATATCAATCTCGTGTTCGCTCACCAGCCGCCGGACAATACGACGCTGTAGCACTTGGGTGTACAGGTGAGAGAGCAGCCCAAAAGTAAATTCATTCACTCTTGCAGGGATAAATCGCCCGCAATTGTTAAGCAGCCGGTGCAGCCAAGTGTCGGGTACAAAGTGCATTCGATCGCGCTCTTCTGGAAACAGCGCGGTGAGTTCTGCCTGGGTGCGCGCGTGCACCACTAACCATGTCTCTATTTGGCGCGAGCGAAGTATCCTGAAGTAGTTCAGTGGCAGCAATGCCTCGCCACCGAATTTAGTTGAGGCATTCTGAGCAACAATTAGAATTCGCATAACTTCTTTTGGGCCCAACTGGATTTATGTAATCTTAGATTAAATTTGTTCTTTGGAATAACTAAGGAATGAAAAATCAATAACTTGATGAATTATCAGATACAAGGAAGAACAAGGCAACAATGAACAAGGCTAGAGCGCTGAGTTTACCAAAACACCAGAGCAACTTGCAACAGTTTTTTTATTACCGTACACTATTTTACCTTTAAACCCATGTTTTACTCGATTTCAATTGAGTCGGAAATGAAGAAGTTTTATAACTCTTTCTCAGAGAAGGATAAAAGAAGGTATAGCCTTTCTCATAAAGATGAGCTACAATAACAGCAGTGAGTAAACCAATTCCAAATATTTTCGCTCTGTAACTTCATTAAATGCAAACTTTATGGCTTTTGCTAACTCTTGATAATTAGTCGTTTTGATAGAACGGAGAAGATTTTTAAGTTTTGACCATAAATTATCAATTAGGGAGAAGTCCGGCGAATAGGGCGACAAGTATATTAATTTTGCCCCTTTTTTTTGAGGGCTTTTTCTACTTCTTCTCCGGTATGAATAGTACAATTATCGTATCCCCTCAATAATCCGTGGGTAGCCAATCAAGAGAAATGCTATGACCACAACCGCTTGCGTAGGTCATCATCAAGTCAGGCAATAAATAATTGGGGTTACTTGTCCTATCCGGAATTCGGGGAAAGCGGCAATACCTGAAGCCATGACTCTCCTCGTGGGGAAGCATTAGCTTTTTCCCGAATTATTTGAGCGAGTGGTTTAATTAGGGCTTGCTGGATAAGTGCAGAAAGGTTACACGGCGCGGTTATACGATCGCGCGAGCGAGAGTAAAGTCGCCGTGATAAACAGGTAAAATAGGTCAAAACCCGTGCATCACCACCTGCGATCGTGTACAGAAAAGCTGAGCTTGCCCCAAGCCCCTCATCCGAGTTTGAACGGCCCTTCGGAGGAAGGTTGTCTGCTGACAACCGTTGGGTAAAAATGGCTCAACTAATCCCGTGGTCAGAATTTGACTCAGAATATGCCCAAAACTTCCCCACCGAAAAGGGTGCACCAGCCAAATCATTTGGGATGGCATTGGGGGCATTAATTATTAAAGAAAAATTAGGGATTAGCGATCGTCCAAGAGTAGAACAGATCCGGGAAAACCCCTATCTACAATACTTAATCGGTCAATCAAGCTACAGCAACGAACTCGCATTTCACCCATCTTTATTAGTGCACTTTCGCCAAAGAATTAGTCCCAACCTAATTAATAAAGTGAACGAACGCAGGGTCGAAAAAATGCGATAAATTACCCCAATCCAACCCGAAAAAAAAAGGATTCGGGCGCCAAAAATGAGTCAACCAATCGCGGTAAACTAATCGTAGATGCAACCTGCGCTCCCGCCGACATTACCTATCCGACCGACTTAGGACTATTAAACAGAGCCAGAGTTCATACAGAAAAAAGCCTAGACATCCTGTATAAACAAATCAAATAAAAAATCCAGAAAAAACCAATAACCTACCGTAATTTAGCAATAAAAGACTACTTAGCAGTAGCGAAACAAAGACGATCCACCCGCAACAAAAGAAGACAGGCAATTAAAAAACAACTTCAATACATCAAAAGAAACTTAGCTCATATTGAACAGCTAATTGAGGCGGGTGCGACTCTAGAATCTTTGACCAAAAAGCAATATAAAACCTTGCTAGTCCTCACAGAAGTCTATCGTCAACAGCTCTGGCTATTTGAAAATAACAAACAGAGTATTGAGGATAGAATAGTAAGTTTGAGCCAACCCCACATCCGTCCCATAGTCAGGGGAAAAGCATCTTAAAGCGTAGAGTTTGGAGCCAAAATATCAGCCAGTTGTTGTGAAGGATATGTATTTCTAGACCGAATGAGCTGGGATAGCTTTAACGAATCAGGGGACTTAAAAGCACTCATTTGAAGCATATCATAGGTTCACGGGTTACTATCCAGAGTCGGTTCATGCTGATCGCATTTACCGTAAAGCGTGAAAACCGAGCATGGTGTAAAGAAAAAGGAATTAGAATCAGTGGGCAGCCCCTAGGAATACCGCCAGCAAACGTCAGTAAATCAAAAAAGAAGCAAGCCGCTGATGATCAAAGAATTAGAAATGCGATAGAGGGAAAGTTTGGGCAAGGTAAACGAAGATTCGGTCTGAACCCTTGTGATGGCAAAACTTGATAATACATCTGGTACAGTTATTGCAATTACTTTTTTAGTCATGAACCGATGCTTCCTGGTGGCGCCGGGTTTTTTTTGTTTTTATGTCTATTTGGAAAAAGAACACCTGTTTTTAGGTTGAAGATAATCTACAATTATAACTGGGTGTAATCAATACCGAAACAACTTATCTTTAATCGAGCTTTCAGATATCGTGAGCTCCTGCTCTTGGTTGGCGAGCGATTATTCAGCAAACCCTACCTAAGTTCTTTACCAGTGGATGCTCAGCTTAATGGCCGTGCCATTCGTCAACATTGGGGGATTGAAAACCAAGTTCATTGGACTTTAGATGTCACTTTTAATGAAGACCAATGCCGCATTCGGTCGTTAAACAGCCCTCACAACTTAGCTCTTCTAAGACAAATGGCACTTAATGCCATCAATCAAGAAAGGTTCTTCCTTACTTGGTAAGTAAGGAGGTGAGAAAAAATCCAACTATGTTAAAATAAGTAAACATAGAGAATACGTCTACTAAGGTAACTCAATATATGGGCGCTAGATTAAGGGTATTTCTCAGTCAAGAGCAAGATAAAACCCTATTAAAACTGAGAACTACGGATGTTCCACAAAAAGTCAAAGATCGAGCAGAAGTAATTAGATTAAATGCACATGGCCCGTAGGTGGAAAAAATAGCTGCTCATTTTAATTGGACTCCGCAAACAGTGAGAGAGGTTTTACATAGATGGCAAAAGCTGGGCATGGAAGGGCTTTGGGAATTACCGGGTCTCAGCCGTGAAAGCCAAAGTGGAAAGAAGAAGACATAGAGTTTTTAACGGAATGCCTCAAAAATGAACCACGCACGTACAACAGCCTTCAATTAGCCCAGAAATTAGAAAAAGAGCGTTCTATTAGACCTCTTGCAAAATAATTTTATGATATAATGAGAACTTTTGCTTTACTTGATTAATACCAATTTAATATGAAGCTGCATAGAATAGGGCTTCAAGAATAAACTTGTAAGATGACAACGAACTAATTTGCTCAGGTGTGATTTTTTCAAGAACTTGTTTCAATCGCTCTCGCAATTGATCCAGTGTTGTAAAAACTTCTCCAACAAGTTGCTGTTTGATATATTCCCAGACCCTTTCAATTGGATTAAGTTCTGGACTATGTGAGGGTTGACAGACAGGAATTAAATTTTCGGGTTAGGAAAGTTCATTAGTGATGTGAGCAACTGCTCTATCCATGTGAATCATGGCAATATCTTCACCCAGTTCTAGAGAAAGAGCGTCAATAAATTGCTGAAAATCTTCTCCGTTAAGCTCAGCATATTCTTGGCAAAAATGCCAGCCACTCAATGGTTCAACTACCCCATACAACCAAAAATTTTCACGTTTCCACAGTAGGGGAGCAACTGGTTTTACCCCCCTAGCTGTAATTAATTTTCCTGTCAATGTTTTCAATCCCAAACGGGTTTCATCTTGACACAAATATCGTAGCCTTTTGCCCTTACCCAAATATTTTTGAAACGTCAATACTGCTGGAATGATGTTTTTTTAAAAAGCTCCACTGCTTCTACGTCCTGTAAAGCACTTTGCGGACGTGGCACTTTCAGTTTTGCGATGTGACGATAATGCACCCAGGCATAGACTGTTGCATAAGTAAGGAATAGATTATACTCGCTTTTGAGCCATTCCACAATTTCCCCGTAGCTTTTGAAGGGGACTCCTGTTGCCAAACGTTCTTTTAGTCCTTCTAATACATCACCTGTCAAGTGTGGTTCTTGTCCTGGGGCTTTTTTTACCAACAATAATTCCGACAATCCACAAGTCGCTACTTTTGTAACCACCTGGTTATCGTAGATTTGTCTCTCCCCAAACGATTCGCTAATTCTTGATGCTGCTGTACTTGCCCTGTTTTTAACCACCATAATACTTGTATTCGTTCTCTTTGACTGGCAGTACGAGTATTTTTTAGTTGTTTTTCTAAAAATTCTACGCTTTATTCAATTGTGATTTTTAAAATACGAGCCATAAAACGCACCATCAACGCTACCTCTCTATTATATGCAACTTCACATAAAATTGGTATAAATCCCAGATCCTAACTTAATTTTCACAAACTTTTGCTAGAAACAAGATAAAATGCTAAAAAGTCCTGTTTGTAGTTACACAATAACTAAATTATGAAAAATCAATCTTATCTAAATTTGAAAACTCATGAATTTAAACTTAGATTTGGTGTCAAAATTCCCACCTTAAAAGCAATGCTTAATGCCTTAGATAACTTCAGGTTAGAAAAGCATAAAGACAGAAGAGGACGTCGCACTATCCTAACTCTCGAAGAACAAGTCTTAGTCGCCTTGGAATATTGGCGATCATATCCAACATATTTTCATATTGGGACAAGTTGGGGAGTATCTGAATCAACTATTTCCCGAATTGTAACTAACATCGAATCAACTTTAATGAAAACAGGAAAGTTCCGTATTCCTGGGAAAAAAGCATTACTCAAAAATTCTGAGCCTCCAGAAGTCGTGGTGATGGATGTCACGGAAACAGCTATTGAACGACCCAAAAAGAAGCAGATAAAATGTTATTCAGGCAAGAAAAAACAGCAGACGATAAAAACTAAATTAGTAATTAAGCCCGAAACAAAAGAGATTATTTGCACTGCTTTTGGACAGGGGGTTTGCCACGATTTCAGCTTGTTTAAAAAAAGTAAAACTAATTTTAATCCCGAAACAGATAGCTTACAAGATAGTGGCTATCAAGGCATAAAGGATTATCACCGGAATAGTTATATTCCTAGAAATAAACCTAAAAATGGGCAACTTTCTCTCTTAGAAAAAAACTATAATTGAACTCTAGCCCAGAAACGAATTGTGATTGAACACGTTAATCGGAGTCTCAAAATTTTTAAAATTTTGTCGAGTCGTTATCGGAATCGTCGTCGCCGTTATGGTCTGCGTTGTAATTTGTTGTCAGCAATTTACAATTATGAGTTAGCTCTAGGCGATTAAATTTAAAACTTTTCATTATAACATAGATTTTTTTTGCAAGAGGTCTATTAAACGCGCGTCCGGCTCGATTAAGACGAATACTAAAAAAAAAGGGTTTATTTGGAAATTCGCTTAGGAAGAGCCACAAAGGAAAACAAGAAAGTGCAGTACGCCAAATCAAACTCTTCAGACCTAGAGATGCTGGAATGGGCTGCTGCTGCGGGAGAAATCGACTTAAAATATTTAGATGAATCAGGATTTTGAGCTCCCAAGCGAACCTGGTTACACTTATTACAAACGAGGTGAGCAAAAACGGTTAGAACAAACCAAGAGGCGTGGTCGGAGAGTAAGTATTGTAGGACTTTTTCAACATGAATTAAGCTTTTTTTACGGTTTAGTCATAGGGGGTGTCGATCGAAAAGCTTATATCAGAATAATGGAATCCGAAGCACAGGAAGCCAGTCAGAGTAAACGAATGAGAGTAATAGTACAGGATAATGGCCCAATACATCGATGTCATGAAGTTCAACAATTATGGTCGAAGTGGGAAAGCCAGGGTCTATATATCTTATTTTTACCCAAATATTGTTCAGAAATGAATCCGATAGAATTGGAGTGGCAACATATCAAAAAAGACGAGCTAGCTGCGACATTTGTTTGAGGATGAATTAGAGCTGGCTTATGCCGTAATTAATGGGGTAGAAGTTAGAGGAAAAAGAGGAGATTACCCTACACAACGTATTAAATTCAAGTCCAGTCACCCGACTTAATATTTTGTTACATACTTAGGGATTTTTCCGCCGACCTACTTAGGACAACAAGTGGTATTGTTGAAGGTATTAACAACAAGCTTAAGTTAATAAAACGTTCTGCCTATGGCTTGAGGAATTTTGAAAAATACAAAAATAGATGTTTGCTTACTTGGCATTTTAATTGTTAGTTTGGCATACCAAGTAAGGAAGAACATAAAATATTTCTGACAAGTCCTACAGTAAAATTGGCGGCGTGGAACCTGCAAATAAACGGGTTGACCGAAAATTGATAGATCCCGTATCAATACCGGTCGATTTTGATTCAATTGATCACGCCCGATGCTCGCAGTGTGGACAATTACTGTCTTTCTTAAGAAAGCGCAGTTTTAAGAAAACATCAGGCGCTTCTTGGATGCAGCTTTCAACAGTAACATCGGGTAGATTAAGCAGTCTATCAAGATGAAGATCCATACGGTAGAAATCAATTAGGAATGAAAAATCAATAACTTGCACAATTAAACCCCAGAAGCATTGATCCAAGGTAAACTATTGCTCTATTAGTCACCTTATTTATTTTTCATTCCTTAGTGGTATCTCATTATACGGCTTTCACCAAAAACCCAGAAGAACCCGTTGCCGAACTTCCTTCTTCCTTCTTCCTTCTTCCTTCTTTCTACCCCCTTCTTCCTTCTTTCTTCTTCCTTCCCAATTCCCAAATTTTACTTTTTTTGTAGCAACCAATAAGTCATCATATCCCCCTTACCTTTTACCGGAATCACGCCTCGCCTCTCAAATAAATACTTATCTTTCAGAAGCTCATAAGTAACATCAGTAACTTGAATGCTGCCTGCAAAACCCGTAGCTTCCATCCTCGCCGCCACATTCACCGTATCTCCCCACAAATCATAGGTAAACTTGCTCACACCTATCACTCCCGCAACCACCGGCCCGGAATTGATGCCAACGCGAATTGCCAGTTTTTCCCCTGTCTCGGCGCACAACTTTGCTATTTTTGCCTGCATTCCCAGGGCCATTTGGGCGATCGCCTCGGCGTGATCCTGTCTCGGCGTAGGCAACCCCCCGACTACCATGTAAGCATCGCCAATAGTCTTAATTTTCTCCACACCGTACTTTTCAGCTAACTGGTCGAAGTGCGAAAAAATTACGTTCAAGCGCTTTACCAACTCGGTGGGAGACATTCTAGCAGACAACTCAGTAAAGCCAACAATATCAGCAAATAAAACACTTACTTGGGCAAAACTGTCGGCGATCGTGCTTTGCTCTGCCTTCAAGCGTTCTGCGATTGGTTTGGGTAAAATATTTAACAGCAACTTCTCGCTTTGTTCTTGTTGAACTTTTAGCGCTTCTTGCGCTAATTTGCGTTCTGTAATATCAGAAACAGTACCCTCATAGTAGATCAGATTACCTTTTGAATCTCGAACAGCCCGAACATTTTCTGACACCCAAATCCGGCGTCCGTCTTTGCGACATACCATAGATTCAAACCCAGAAACGGCATTTTCAGCATCCATAGCAGCTACAAATTCGAGGCGGCGTTCCGGGTCAACGTACAGTTGCTGAGCAATATTTTTAATCTCGGACATCAGTTCTTCTGGCGAGTCGTAACCGTACAATTTTGCCAAAGCTGGATTAGCGCTGAGATAGCCTCCTGAAGGCGTGCTTTGAAAAATGCCTTCCATCGCATTTTCTACAATGCTGTGATATTTTTCTTGAGCAATACGCAGCAATTCTTCTGCTTGTTTGCGCTGAATCAAAGAACCTAATTGAGTGCCGACCGCATTAAAAACGTCTATAAATCGTGCGTCTTTCCCACCAGACGAAAGTTTAAAGAAAACTAGCACTGCCAATACTTCATCGCCTACCAAAATCGGCACGCCAAAACCCGCTTTGAATCCGAGTTCTAGTGCTATCTGACTTCGGAAAAAATGCGGGTAGCCCCTGGAAATATCTTCTACCCATTCCGGTTGCTTGGATGCCCAAACTCGTCCCGGCAGTCCTATATTCATGGCAAATGTCAGTTGTTGGCTTTGGGTGCGGAACGATTCCATGCTGGGGTTGCTCGCATACCAGCCCCGGGCTGATTCTAGAAGAGTTCCTTCTGCATCGGGAATCCAAGCTTCTCCCACATCCCATCCGATTGTTTCGCCCACTTGGTGCAGAATTACTTCTAAAGCTGAGTGAAAGTCTACAGCTTCGCCGATCGCCCGCGTCGTTTCCAGCAAAAACCGGATTGATTCTTGGGCCCGCTGCCGTTCTGCGATTTCTTCCTGCAATCTAGAATTGCGATCGTGCAGTTCTCTAGCTTGCAGTTGCAGTTTGGATTGCAGCGAACGAAGGGAAAGTTGGTTTTGGACGCGGGCTAAGACTTCTTCTACTTGAAACGGTTTAGTAATATAATCTACCCCTCCTACTTGAAAAGCTTTAACTTTTTCCAGCACGTCATCTAGCGCACTAATAAAAATTACCGGAATATCTTGAGTTTTTTCGCTTAACTTTAACTGCTCACAAACTTCATACCCGTTCATTTGCGGCATATTAATATCTAGTAAAATTAGATCGGGAGGAGATATTTGTGCCCCTTGTAAAGCCAAGTGTCCGTTAATAGCCTTCCTGACATGATACCCATGAGATGTCAGCATAGTCGATAAAAGTCGCAAATTATCCGGCATATCGTCAACTATCAGAATGTCTTTAGGAGTCGCTGGTAATGGATGGTCGTTCATCATAATATAATTGAGTTAAATCGATAATGATATCTATCCGAAAATTATCGACTAAATCTGTTAAAGCGTTAGCGAGATTTGCCTCAGTTTCGGGAATTTCCTTGATCAGTTCGAGGATGCGGTTGTCGTCAACACAAAGTGCTGCTCGGTGCAACTCGACCACCCAGTCTGTGGGCATTACACTCAAATCCTCGGTGGTCAAACTTTTAAGCAGCGTCGGTGTTGAAAAAGAAGTAGATAAGTTTTCTTTCTCATAAATA
The DNA here is from genome assembly GCF_036705105.1 of Microcoleus sp. B9-D4. Taxonomy (NCBI): domain Bacteria; kingdom Bacillati; phylum Cyanobacteriota; class Cyanophyceae; order Oscillatoriales; family Microcoleaceae; genus Microcoleus; species Microcoleus sp. B9-D4. The sequence goes on along the minus strand of NZ_JAUBTS010000027.1, from coordinate 36,194 downwards.
TAACGCAGGTTGAGATGATGCGCTATCTTTTCAAAGAGTACCTCTTCCCGAAACGGTTTACATATCAAATCGTTACAACCAGCAGACAAAATTATTTGCCGCTGCTCGTCAAAAGCACTAGCCGTCAAGGCAATAATTATTGTTTTTTTACCTTCTAGAGTTTTCTTAATCTGTCTGGTCGCTTCATACCCATCCATCACGGGCATCAGCATATCCATTAATATCAAGTGCGGCTTCCAAGTTGAATTCAAAGCAATTGCTTCTTGACCGTTAGTTGCTTCCCGGACTTCAAATCCCAGGGGGATCAGCAGCTTAAGCAGCAGTTGGCGATTTTCCGCTACATCTTCAACTATTAATATCCGATAAGTGTCTTGCCCTGCTTCTAAAGCAATAACTTGTTTAACCGTCGTTTTTTCTTGTTCATCACTTTCTGTTACTAAGTTAACCCAGATATTAAAGCTGAAAGTTGTGCCTTTGCCTAGTTGACTTTCTACAGCAATATCACCTCCCATAATCCGAACAAACTGTTGGCTGATCGGCAACCCCAGACCAGTTCCCTGCATTGATTTTCGACCTGTTTCGGTTTGTACAAAGGGCTTAAATAATGTGGAAAGTTCCAAGGGAGAAATGCCGGGCCCCGTGTCGGCAATTTCAAAATACAATTGGGATTTGTTTTCTTCTGTGGCGTCTTTTTCAGCTTTGCTGCTGACGCGCAAAGTAACGGTTCCCTGTTGAGTAAATTTAATCGCATTGCCGATTAGGTTAATTAAAACTTGCCGCAATTTAGCTTCGTCTGTTTGAATGTACTGCGGCAAATCATCGGCCTTTTCAAATATTAGGTGCAAACCTTTTGAGTTGGCTTTGAGTTGCAGCATTTCTTTGAGACTGTTGAGAAGGTTGTAGAGATCGAAGCGGCTGGGATTGATGGTAATTTGACCGGCTTCTATTTTGGACATTGACAAAACATCATTGATGAGTTCTAGCAAATGTTCGCCACTGCGGTTAATAATTTCTATGTATTCTTTTTGTTCTTCCGTGATAGAACTGTTGCGGGCCATGACTTGGGAAAAACCGAGAATGGCGTTGAGAGGTGTGCGGAGTTCGTGGCTCATGGAAGCTAGAAATTGGCTTTTGGCGCGGTTGGCAACTTCGGCGTTTTCTTTGGATTTCATCAGTTCTATGGACTGCCTTTGAGTGCGGGCGAGCAATTCCGCTTGCTGTAATGCTACTCCTAGCTGAGTACCGACATCAACTGCAACGTTGATTTCTGCTTCACTCCACTGGCGGGGAGCAGAATTTTGATAGGATGCTAGTAATCCCCAGAGCTTTTTGCCAGAAAAAATTGGTACAATAATGTAGGATTTAGCTTGAAATTTTTCTAGCAATTGGATGTAACAATTATCGAAACCTTGCTTGTAAATATCTGGGACACAAAGGTAATTTTTACCTCGGCTGTAGGCTCCGCCTTTGGTTTGTTGCAAATAGGTATCGTGGACTTCTGGTGAGATACTATCTAATTTTTGGACTAGACAAAGTTCGCCGTCTAAAGCGCCTTCCGTAAGGTTAGAATCGGTATCCTGTGCTTGGATGAATGAAACCCACTTGCGGTCAAGGGATTCGGCTACAAATTCGCCACTCCAGTCTGGATTGAAACGGTAAATAGCGACTCGATCGCACTTCATGGTTTGGCGCAATTCTCGGGTTGTGGCGTGAAAAATTTCTCGGATATCTAAAGTTTGCCGCATTCTTTCAATGATGCGGGCGATCGCTCTTTGTCGTAAAGCACTTTCTTGCAGTTCGGTTTCTGCTTGCTTGCGTTCGGTAATATCTACAGCCATTAAAGCAATGCCGATTGCTGTACCGTTATCGTCAATTAGTTGAGTATTGTACCACTCGCAGATGATAATTCTGCCGTCTTTAGTCAGATTTTCGGTAGTGCCGCTGGATTTGGGGTTCAAGTCGTGATTGAAAATCTCAGATAATTGCGGGTGGTAGCTTTCAGGTACGATCAAATCGGAGGCGACTCGACCAATCGCTTCTTGCTCACTGTAGCCAAAAATAGCAACGGCTGCGGGATTCCAAGTGATAATTTCTAAATTGAGGTTTAACTCGATAACTGCGATCGGCGTTTGCTGCAATAAAAATGAGATTCTTTGCTGCGATTCTAGCAGTTTTTCTTCGCCTAATTTGCGGTCTGTGATGTCATTAGCAGTGCCGAGAATTTGTTTGGGTTTACCATCGCTTGTTCTGAGAAATACTGTATCCCAACTGTGCATCCACCGCCATTCACCGTTTTTGTGTTTCATTCGGTATTGACATTCAATGACCTCACCGTCTTTAGCTTGATCAACTTTTTTGACGCTTTCCAAAAACTCTGGCAAATCATCGGGGTTGAGCAATTGTGGCATCATTGCTGTACCCATATCTTGTATTTCTTGGGCGGTATATCCGAGCATCGTAGAAATTTGTCGGTTGCTGTAGACATTCCGCTGTTCAATTACATCGTAAACGTACAATAGGTTGGGATTGGAGTCGGCGATCGCTTGAATGAAGTGCTGGCTTTCTCTGAGTGCGGATTCTGTTTGTTTGCGAACGCTAATATCTCGCGCCACGATAATCACTGAATCTGCCGTCAGCGGAGAAACTTTTGCGTCGAGGCAAAGTTCGCGATCTACGAGTTTAAAGCTATATTCAACATTGATGGTTTGCTTCGTTTTTAGAGCTTCGTGGATAGCCTTTAATACTAAATCTGCTATAGGTTTCGGCAAGACTTCGTGGGCTGTTTTGTTAATCATTTCGCTGGGAGGTTTCACCAAATTTGTTGATGCTGTAGGGGCGATTTTGATGCAGCGCCCTTCTGCATTTCTCACTAAAACTGTGTCAGTCATGGCGGCAAAAATCGCCCGCAATTCTGTTTCCGATTCTTGCAGAGCTTGCTCGGCGCGGACACGGGTGCGAATTTCTGCTTGCAGCACTTTATTTTGCCGATCGAGCTGCTGAATTCGGTTTTTTTCTCGTTCGATCAGTTTAGCTTGAGCGATAGCGAGCCCTACTTGAGCCGCCACCGCTTCTAATAAGTCGATTTCCTCGGAAGTCCATTCCCGGTAACGATCGCACTGGTGCAAACAGATAGCACCGTTTGCCCTGCCTTGGTAGGAAGTGCGAATTGCCAGCATCGATTTTAACCCAACCTTCTGGCAAATCGGTTGAACAGCTTGCAACAGAGGGTCTGAATAAACATTGTTGGAGGCGATCGCCAGATCTTGTATCATCATTTGTATGACGTGAGGATTGCCCCAAATTGGAACAGGTACGTTCCGAATAGATTCGCACTCGGGTTCGAGATACTCAGCCGCCAGAGGAATATCGACTTGGGGAGTAGTAACGTAAGTATGAATCAAACAGCGATTGACGCAGAATGCCAGACCGATTTGAGTGGCAGCTATTTGAAATATTTGTTCTGGCTGCAAGCTTGAGCGAATTTCTTGAGTTATTTTTGCAATCAGCAATTCTCGCTGAACTTGCCGTTCTAAAGCAGCTTTAGCTCCAGCCATTTCTATTTCTGCGTGCTTGCGATCGCTGATATCAAAAAGTACGCCATACCAAACAATATCGCCATTATCGCGCATTTCTGGTCGAGAATTAGATTGCAGCCATTTGAGTTTCCCCGACGGTGTAATAATCCGCCATTCAAAGGCAAAAGGTTCTAACGTTTTGGCGCTATTCGCAATTTTTTTTACCAGATATTCTCGGTCATCTGGATGATTTTGATAGAAGCAAAAATCAGGGTTTTTTAATATTTCCTCACTCTCTAATTCGTAAATCTCCCGACAAGCATAACTAATATATTCAAACTTAAAACTTCCATCGGGCTTCTTGATAAATTGATAAAGAACTCCCGGTATATTGACCGCCAATTTCTGCAACCGCGCTTTGCTTTCCCGGAGTGATTGTTCTGTTCGCTTGCGAAATTCTACCTCTTGTTGCAGTTGGGCATTCTGCTGTTTTAATTGTTTTGATAGCTGTTGTATAGTCAATTGACTTTCGATCCGCACTAAAAATTCTTCCAGTTGAAAAGGCTTAGTAATGTAGTCAACACCGCCGACTTCAAAAGCTTTGACTTTGTGAAATATTTCATCAAAAACACTCAAGAAAATCACCGGAATTTCCCTCGTTTTCTCGTTGGATTTCAGTCGGACACAGACTTCATATCCGTTCATTTTGGGCATGGCAATATCTAGCAAAATCAAGTCTGGGAGAACGGTTAAATTAGCATTGACCGCCATTTCTCCCGAAATAGCCCGCTGAACTTTATACCCTTCTTTCGTCAATATGTTTGATATGAACCGCAGGTTGTGGGGCTGATCGTCAATAATTAAAATGTGAATACTTTCTTTGTTAAATATCATTTCTTGTCGGATTATTGTGAAGTTTTTAGTGCTAGCAGATTGATGATTTAATAAATTTAGCAAGTCTTTCCGATCATTATTTATTAAACCTTTTCAGACTCAGCAAATAGAGGATTAACTTTAGATATTAGCCATCAACTAACGCACCTTCTATTTTTTTAAATTATTGGTTGCTTGTCTTAAGTTTGCCACGCCAATTAACCGTAGTTAACCATATTTTATTGCCGAAACAAATACCCTTATTTGATGTCTAAATTAACTTTGCATAAAAACAATCCTCGCTTAGGCACTCTAGACCAAAGCAAGCGGGTTTTTTAACTTTGTTCAAGGGCTGCGACCAAGTATTTTCGTACAACCCGGTTGATGCAGGACTGTTTTTTGCTTGACTTTTGCATTGCATTAAAAGTCCCAGGAGGATAACGCAAGTTTCTTGACATTTTGCTGCCACATTCAAAGGGTTTTAGCCGAGATACACACCGGGACATACGGCGAGGCGAAGAAACCGTTTTTTTTTTACTCTTGTCGCTGCAACGAAGTATGGCTGTGAAAAACCTCGGTTTTGACGCACCCGCCCATCAGTCTTAAGATATTTATAGGGGACTAAGAGTATAGATCCATCCACCCCGCACCCAAAGCCTACCATATAAACTATTTTCTCGGTCTTTTCTATGCCAGCAATTCCTTAAGTTTAGCAATATTTTCACTGCTAAGGTAAATTTTAATTTCTAGTTCTTGGTCAGATTCCCACAGCAGCAGCATATTATCTTCGCCCAAGGCGATTTCGGGATTGTTTAATTCAAGTGTTTGATATTTAACTTCGGGAATTCCTACGCGAATTACCAGTTCCGCTTCCAACTGAGGATAGATGTACAATTGCTGTTGCAAGTTGTCAAGTTCTAATTTGTCAACAGTGTTGTTACGTTGGACAGGAGAATCGGGTTTGTACCAATAGAGAGTTTGCTCCCGAATTTCGGGATTGACTATCACAAATTTTTCGTCAAAACGCTGGGGGTGCCAGTGAATTTCGCTCAGACCGCCGATTTGCGGAATCAGTCGCTCTACCCAGCTAATTTCTTTGCCGTTCAGGTTTCCCCACCACTGACTGATATTATCGAGATTGTCAGCATTTTCGGGGTGGCTGCTGCCGGACTGCCAGACTGTTTTTAGTTGTTGCATATACAGGTTCTCCAGCGAATTTAAATTTGAGATTGCAGGCTTTCAATTGGAGATTCATTCGTTATACAATAATTTTAATGGACTTACCAATTATTTACCACGAAGATTACGTTGCACCTCTGCCACCGGATCACCGCTTCCCGATGGCAAAGTTTCGGATGCTGTACCAGATGCTGCTCGCGGACGGGGTAGCAGATAAATCGCAATTTCACGCTCCCGAACTTCCGCCTCAAGAATGGATTGAATTAGTCCACGACCGCTGCTACGTTCAAGCTTACTGCAACGGGACGCTCGATGACAAAGCGACTCGGCGAATTGGTCTGCCTTGGAGTCGGGCCCTTGCTAATCGCACTTGCACTGCGGTTGCAGGAACTGTACTAACTGCCAAGCTCGCTTTAGAATACGGTTTGGCTTGCAATACTGCGGGCGGAACTCATCACGCCTTCCCTGCTTTTGGGTCTGGTTTTTGTATTTTTAATGATTTGGCGATCGCCTCTCGCGTCTTACAAAAAAATGGTTTAGTTCGCAAAGTTTTAATTGTCGATTTAGATGTCCACCAAGGAGACGGAACCGCCGTAATATTCCAAGATGACAGCAGCGTTTTTACTTTCTCGATGCACTGCGAAGTCAATTTTCCCGGCACTAAACAAAAGGGCGATTTAGATGTACCTTTGCCTGTGGGTATGGAGGACGACGAATATTTACAAACATTGGATAAATTCTTACCAGATTTGCTGTCAAATGTCAAGCCAGATTTAGTTTTGTACGATGCTGGAGTAGACCCTCATCACGGTGACAAACTGGGAAAATTAGCTTTAACTGATACGGGCTTATTTCGCCGGGAAATGCAAGTTTTGATGGCGTGTTTGGCTGGTGGCTATCCCGTTGCCTGCGTGATTGGCGGGGGTTATTCCGATGACGCTAAGGGGTTAGTTTACCGACATTCGCTGCTGCACCGAGCCGCCAGTCAAGCCTACAGGCAGTATCGACTTTGATCCAGAGGGGCGAGACTTCGGAAATATGGCACAAAAAACAGTCTCCCTCACCCAAACAAATAAAAATACTATTAGCGATCGCTCCAGCTTGCCAGATGGGTACAAATTGAGCTAAAAAGTGGTTACACAAACAACGGTACTTATGTCGAATGCCAGCGAGTCCAATCACCCGTATCCACTGCTGGTTGTCATTGTTAACTACCGAACCCCTAGTTTGACAATTGACTGCTTGCGCTCTCTAGTTAGCGAAGTGCAATCGCTGCCCGGTATGCGGGTTGCAGTTGCCGACAATGCTTCAGGCGATCGCTCCGTCGAAGAAATTAGTAGTGCGATCGCCACAGAAGGCTGGAACGAATGGGCATCCTTCGTGCCCCTAGACTGCAACGGCGGATTTGCCTTCGGCAACAACGCCCTGATCCGTCCCGCCCTCCAATCCACCAATCCCCCCCCTTACTTCCTGCTGCTCAACCCAGACACCATAGTTCGCCCCGGTGCCCTCAAAGCCCTCGTCGATTTCATGGACACTCATCCCGAAGCCGGCATCGCCGGCAGCCGCTTGGAAGACCCCGACGGCACCCCCCAGGAGTCAGCTTTTCGGTTTCACAACCTCTTGACGGAACTCGATTTTGGTTGGCGGACAGGCTTTATATCCAAGTTATTAGCCAACTGGGCCGCAGCGCCTCCCATTTCCCAAGAAACCTGTCAAACTGATTGGGTAGCTGGAGCCAGCATGATCGTCCGTCGCGAAGTATTTGAAAAGATTGGCTTGCTGGATGAAGCTTATTTCATGTACTGCGAAGAAATGGACTTTTGTCTGCAAGCGAACAAAGCTGGCTGGAGTTGCTGGTACGTACCCGAAAGTCGCGTTGTCCACTTAGTCGGCCAAAGCTCAGGCGTCACTGACACCCAAAAGCCCGCCAAGCGGCGGCCTACCTATTGGTTTGATTCCCGGCGTAGGTACTTTATCAAAAACTACGGCTTGGTTTACACAGCATTAACTGATGTATCCTGGGCTTCGGGTTTTGCAGCCTGGAGGGTGCGCCGCGTACTTCAAGGCAAACCAGATCGCGATCCACCACAATTACTGAGGGATTTTGTATTAAATAGTGTATTTTTTAAGGGGGGTAAGATTGAAAAATCCAAAAACTTTTAAAGGGAGTTGGTAAATCGGTCAAAGCCAACTAAACCAGGTTAACCTAGGCAAGCAAAATATTTTATGATGCAGCCGAGAAATTAGTATTCTCGATCGATACAACCGGATTGCTCCTTCCTCAAAAACCTGATATACCCATTAATATCGTCGGCATCTAGCAAGAGAGTAAACAAGAAATAGTGTGAATTAGAGCTTATGGTAACTGAGCAAAACTTAATCACGAGTGAAAATCAAGTAGAAGAACCCAGGCTGGGACTGTGGCAGCAAATTAAAGAAGACTGGATTGCTCATGGTCGAGATTGGACAAAACCGGGATTTCGCGCCGTAGCAGTTCAGCGTTTTGGCGTCTGGAGAATGCAGGTAGAACCGAAATTACTTCGGGCTCCTTTGAGCATTCTTTATCGATCGCTCTACCGAAAAGTCCGCAATAGTTACGGGATAGACTTGCCTTACACTGTGAAGCTCGGTCGTCGCGTGGTGATAGAACATCAAAACGCTATTATTATTCACGGATATTGTACGATCGGCGACGACTGCATTATCCGCCAAGGTGTAACGCTGGGAAACCGCTATTTGGACAAGCCTCTAGAATCCCCTCAATTGGGCGATCGGGTTAACGTCGGCGCTGGTGCAAAAATCCTCGGAAAAGTAAACTTGGGAGACGACGTAAATATCGGTGCCAATGCTGTAGTTTTATCAGACATTCCAGCAGGTCAAACTGCCGTTGGTATCCCAGCCAAAATTATCAAATCCCGCCCTGCTGAAAACAATACTTAAATCATTGTCTTCCTTATGCCTTTTTCTTCCTCCTATAACTCTGCGGAGATTCAATAAATCAATCTACCTAGTCAAGTTATATAGCAATCCTTGCAGGAGTAGTAAATTTTTTACCCCACCCCAGCCCTCCCCGAACTCGCGGGGAGGGAGTAAGAAATTCACAAATGATGCGAGAATTGCTATAGAGCCCTGTTAATGTAAACCGCACAAATAGGCACAATTGTCTACATCATCAAAACACTGCACAAACAATGATTGAGTCAATCACTAAGCCAACAGTTTCTGCTACTGAAGCAGACTGGAGCCGCGAAAAACCCAGCAAGTGGTGGGAGCCTAGTCGCCAACTGCTCAAATCTATCCGTAACTATCAAAAGTGGCAGCAGCAGGGTGGGATTTTAGGCTATTTTTTATGCCGTTTGAACATCATCGAGTATCGATTCTGGAGCGTTGTAACTGCAACAGACATCCCTTTAAACTGCCAAATACAAGGAGGACTGGTGCTGCCTCATCCTAATGGCATTGTCATTCATCCCAGTGCTTCCATTGGCCCTAACTGTCTGATTCTTCAACAGGTGACAATTGTTGCTGATGTCAAAATCGGCGGTCACGTCGATATCGGTGCAGGAGCGAAAATTATTCGCTCCGTAACGATCGGCGATCATGCTTTAATTGGTGCCAATGCTGTGGTGACTTGTGACGTGCCACCAGGTGCAACCGCAGTAGGAATACCGGCAAAAATAATCGAAAAAAAACCCAGGGAGTCTGAAAAATAATTTCTAGAAGTCGCAGAAAAATTATGAAATTAGCTCGACTTTTATTAAAATATAAAAGGAACTGCTCAGTAGTGGAATTCAAGAGGTAAAACTTGCAACAAATTGGATTAGTGGCGATCGGACGAAACGAAGGGCAGCGCCTCCGCCAGTGCCTAGTCTCGGCCACAGACAAAGTTGCCCGCGTCGTCTATGTCGATTCCGGCTCAACAGACGGTAGCCTAGAGTTAGCCCGATCAAGCGGAGCCGATACAGTAGAACTAGACTTATCTATACCATTTACCGCAGCCCGCGCCAGAAACGAAGGCTTTGCCCGCTTGCTGAAACTAGCACCCGACATCGAATTTGTCCAATTTGTGGATGGCGACTGCGAATTGGTTGACGGATGGATCGATCGAGCCTACAGCGAACTCACAGCCAAACCCAACGTAGCAGCAGTGTGCGGGCGCAGGCGCGAACGATACCCCGAAGCCACCATCTACAACCAACTGTGCGACATCGAGTGGGATACCCCCATCGGCGAAACCAAAGCCTGCGGTGGCGATTTCATGATGCGCGCAGCAGCATTTCAGCAAGTCGGCGGTTTCAATCCGGCACTCATCGCCGGCGAAGAACCAGAAATGTGCGTGCGGTTGCGCCAAAAAGGTGGGAAAATCCTCCGCTTAGATGCAGAAATGACCCTGCACGACGCGCAAATGACCAGTTTCGCTCAGTGGTGGAAGCGGGCTCAAAGAGCGGGTCACGCCTATGCCGAGGGTTCCTGGATGCACGGAAGCGAACCAGAGCGCCATTGGGTCAAAGAAACCCGAAGCACGTGGCTGTGGGGATTAGTTTTACCAGCCCTAGCCTTGGCAATGACATGGCCGACAAAAGGCTGGAGCTTGTTACTATTGAGTGGCTACCCCTTAGCAGCCTATCGCACCTATAACTATTATATAAAGCATCGGGATCTCACAACTAAAGACGCAGCCATCTACGCTTTGTCTTGCGTATTAGCCAAATTTCCCCAGCTACAAGGTCAAATCCAGTTTCACCAGCGCCGATTGCTGGGGCAGCAGAGCAAACTAATCGAATACAAAACAACCAACTCTATTAATTCAGCCAGCTAGAATTACAGCTAACGTCCCAGAAAGTCAACCCCTGAGTAGCAAAGAAATGAGTAATAAAAGATTAAAATTTTTACTAATTGTAGATCAGTGCAATCCTGACCACGAATTTCAAAGGTGGTACCCGCCACGTGATTTATCCGTGGAATCAATCCCAAATCGAAAATCGAAAATCCTCAAGAAAGAGCATTTATCCGTGGGGTCGCCTCTAAAATCTCAAATCTCAAATCTCAAATCGATTGACTGGGCATCTGTACCTTTGGTGGGCTACTATTTTTTTCAACAAATCAACAACTTAGTTGATGCAACCCTTGTTACCCATATTAGAAATAAACCTGCTATCGAAAAACACTCGGAATACGGAAAAATTTTATACATGGAAGAAGGAAACTTAAGCAAACAATATTATAAAATAGTCGCCAATATTACCGCAAATTGGCGAGTAAATTGGCCTCTTCATAATGCTTTGAGCTACCCAATTTATGAAGAATTTAATCAGTAAGTATATCCAAAATTTAAAGGAAAGATCCTCAACGGAGATTATGACATATAGCGGTTCTCAAGCATGGTGAGGTATGCCCAGGGAGGCCACGGAGGCCACGGAGGCCTATGCCGGATAGTACCTCATATGAGAGCTCGAAAGGCTATAGTTCATGCAATTACCCCGATGATGCCACGATATCCGTTTAAGGTAGTCAGTGTTTGTCAGCAGACTCCTTTTATTCTAGGGCCTGTGAATGGGGGTATTCCCTTTCCACCCGGCTTTAAAGAAACGGCCAGACAATAATTTGCTCAATTTAACTTTTTGAGAGCAGTTGGTCGAGCATTAATTCCCGGCTATGTAGAAACTTACAAAAAAGCCGACAAAATCCTAGCCGGTTCCACCTATACTTTAAATATGCTAAAGGATTTGTTTGCAATCCCTGACCAAAGAATTGATTTGTTCTACGAAAATGGCATTTCCGAGTAATTTTTAAATCAGACAAATATCCCCAAGAAAGATGTCAATCATATCAATTTGCTTTTTTTGGGCAGATTAGTGCTTTACAAATGCGCCGATATTGTCATAGAGTCTATTGGGAAATTAGCCCAGGCCATTAAAAGTAAAATAAGCTTAAAAATAGTAGGGGAAGGCTCGGAAAGAAATAACTTGGAAAATCGAGTGAAGGAGCTTAATTTAGGCGAAATAGTCAGCTTTTTAGGATGGGTAAATCAATCAGAAACTCTGGATTATTACAGGAAAGCCGATATTTTTTATTTTCCTTCGGTCAGAAAGTTTGGCGGCGCAGTGGTAATGGAAGCTATGGCTTGCGGACTCCCCTGCATAGTTGCCAATAACGGCGGTATTGGTGAATACGTGAATGAAGATACTGGTTTTAAGATAGAGCCGATTTCTAGAGAGTATCTCACTCAGGAGTTGACAAGTAAAATTCAGATGTTGGTCGAAGATGCTCGGCTGCGGGAAAGTATGTCAGCTAAGGCGATCGAAAAAGCCCAAAAATTTGCGTGGGAAAACAAAGCCATAAAAATCTTCGATATTTACGAAAAAATGCTCGGTGAGAAAAGGGTTAGTGCATCGACATAGTAGAGGGATATTGTTGAGTTAAAAATTTGAAAGCAGGTACGAAATGAAGGCAAAAATTGGATACTTTATTCCACAATTTCCCGGACAAACACACATTTTTTTATGGTCGGAGCGAAATTTTCTTGCAGAACTTGGAATTGAAACAGATTTAGGATCAACTCAACCGCCCCGAAAGCATCTCAATGAAAGCAGCTAAGCTAGAAATTGGAGTTTTGAGGCTCTCTTGCTGCGAGGCTCTCTTGCTGCGAGGAAAGAGACAGGAGGAAAGAGACAGGAGGAAAGAGGAAGAAGGAAGGAGCCCGAAGAAGTGTTTTTACAAATATGAGATGCTCCCACCGCCCCCCTGAGCGATCGCTTTTCACGTACTGAAGTCGGTCGGATTTATTATCAGTCTTCCCCTAGTAAGTAAACTCTTAAAAAAGCATGGATATGTCAAGCGAAAAGCACAAGACAAGCCCATAATAGGAACTAATAAAAATCGTAATGCTCAATTTTAAAATATTGCTATACTCGACACACAGTATAGACAAGTAGGCAATCCCATTAGTAGTTCTGATACCAAAAAGAAATAAGTTTTAGGTAATTTGTATCGTCCCGGTACTCTTTATACAACCGAACCTGTCATTACTTTAGACGATGATTTTTGGAGTTTAGGTTACGGGAAAGTGATGACACATGGAATTTACGATAGCAAAAAAAAACGAGGGGATGGAACATTAGGTAACAGTAAGGATACCAGTGAATTTGCTTGTGAATTCATCAAACACTGGTGGAACAATTATGGAAAAGCCGCCTATCCTAATGCCAATTCGATTTTAGCTAAGTGTGATGGTGGCGGCAGCAATAATGCTAATCATTATATCTTGAAACACAATTCACAAAAGTTAGTATATAAAATCGGAATTGAGCTCAGAATAGCTCATTATTTTCCCATCTATTTAAATAGAATTCCATTGAAGATCGACCCTTTATTTCAGATTAGCAGAGCTTGTCAAGGAGTGATTTTTACAAGTGTAGATTTAGTCACAACTATCAGGAAAAAACTCACACTAACCAGGGTATGTCTGTAGTTGTAAATGTGGTAAATAAAATCTATAAAATTGGTAGAAAGGTGACTGAGGATTTCAAAAAAAGTCTGAAAATTGTTTTTGATGAATATTTACCCAAATGGAATTATCGAGCCGTACCTCAACTCACTCATTAATCATGTTATTAATTTTTCATTCCTGATTTAATGTGATATCTTCCATCCTTCTCAAGAGTTGAATGTTCGTGTGTAGCGTTGCTCCGGCGCCGCCTGTAGAGGGATTGTGCTGCTATGATGAAAGAAGTTAACGAAAATTTACATTAAGAGCCGTGACTGCACAACAGCTAGTATCTGCAACGAGTTTTGAAAAGCTAATTTGGACTTGGAAAGGTCACAAAATCCAATATACCGTCCAAGGAACCGGCCGCCCTCTGATCTTGATTCACGGATTTGGGGCTTCGATCGGACATTGGCGGCAAAATATCCCCCCACTAGCGGCAGGCGGCTATCGCGTATTTGCTCTGGACTTGCTGGGATTCGGTGCTTCCGCCAAACCGGCCCTAGATTACACTCTGGAATTGTGGGAAGAATTGCTGACTGATTTCTGGGCGGATCTGGTACAGGAACCGGCGGTATTTGTCGGGAATTCGATCGGCGCTTTGCTGAGTTTGATGGTAGTCGCCAACCATCCAGAAATATCAGCAGGTGCAGTCTTAATCAACTGTGCCGGCGGACTCAACCACCGGCCCGACGAACTGAATTTCCCGCTGCGAGTAGTGATGGGGACTTTTACTAAATTAGTTCGATCGCCCCTGATCGGCCCCTTTGTCTTCAACAACATCCGCCAAAAACACCGCATCCGCAACACCCTGCGCCAAGTCTACGGGAACCGCGAAGCCATCACTGACGAACTCGTAGAACTCCTCCACGCCCCCTCCTGCGAGCCCGGAGCTCAACAAGTGTTTGCCTCGATTCTCACGGCCCCAGCAGGCCCTCAACCCTCAGAATTGCTGCCCAAAGTCGATCGTCCGTTATTGGTACTTTGGGGCGCAGACGACCCTTGGACACCCATCGCCGGCAGCCAGATTTATCAACAATTGGCCGCCAACGATAAACCCGTGAAATTTGTTTCCATTCCCAACACAGGGCACTGCCCCCACGACGAGCGGCCGAGTGAAGTCAACGCTCTGATTTTGGACTGGCTGCTGGAATTGAAGTGAAATTTTTCTGATCGAGGCAATGCTTGGGCGATCGACCAAAACCCTTGCAATGCAAGACTTTGGCCTCGCTCCACCGCACCTGCACGGCGGCACCAGCCGACTCAAAAAACAATTTTTGGAAAAAGTATTGACACAATTTACTGAGTCAGCTATATTGATGGACGTGTGAGGAGCGAACCAGAAGAAGCACCGAGACGAAACACGGCCAGTCGTCGGTGCTTTTTCTGTTGCAAGGCATTTTTAAAAGTTTCACATTATCTGTAATTCACATCCAGAAGATATGTAAGCTCGCCCCGCTTTCTTCAATTCTTCCTTCGCGTTCTTAGCGTCTTCGCGGTTCGTTAAATAAATATTTGATGTTGCAAAAAAAGTAATTGACCGAAAGCATCCAGGATACCCGCCACGTGATTCATTCCGAAAGCAGACTCAGGACCGGTGAAATAAAAAACCTGTATCCGATGAAACTTGCCACCCGAATTTATCTCGCGCAAGTCAATGCTTCAATTCTAAAATCTAAAATCTCAAATCTCAAATCTCAAATCGATTGACTACACTTGAGATCGAAAAATCCGAAAGTGTGGATTGTTTCTGATCATCAAAATTTGATTGCATAGAACTCAAAACTAGAGAGTTATATAATAAATTGTCGCTGGGTCGGGGCGGGTTAATATACATTTTTTCCCAATGTCGCTAAACCCGCCCCGGCGGTATTGGTGCTACAAATATCAACGATCGCCCAAAACAAATTGTTCGATCGCAACCGCCACCCCATCTTCCTCCACATCCGGCGCCACCCAATCAGCAGCAGCCTTCACTCCATCAGGAGCATTGCCCATTGCCACGCCCACACCCGCGTAGGTAATCATTTCCACATCATTAAAATTGTCGCCGATCGCCATCACATTCCCCGCCTGCAAACCCAAAAGTTCCTCCGCTAAATACTGCACCGCATCTCCCTTATTCGCCAAAGGATGCGTAGCTTCAAAAAAAGTAGCAACGGATCGAGTCAAATAAAGCTCCGCAGGCGTGTAGCGCAGCCGCATACTGCTGAGCAAGCCGTCGAGTACCCCCGGATTCTCGCACAATGCCAAAACTTTCGTCGGTTCCCCCGGAAGATCTCGCCGCAAATCTTTAATCACCATTGGTTCAATGCCCGATCTTTCGGCATAAATTCGGGTAGCTGCGGTAATTTCCGGCACGTAAAGTTGGTCGTCAATGTAGAAATGGATCGAAAGCAGCGGTCGCAAATGCGGTTCTTCAAAATAATCTAACAGTTGCAGAGCAGTTTGTTTCGACAGCGGCAAGTGCCGCAGCCGCTTTTGAGTAGCGTGATCTTGAATCCACGCGCCCTGGTAGCAAATCAGTGGCAATGTTGAGCCGATGTCGCGGTGAAAACGCAAAGCTGAGCGGTACATCCTGCCCGTAGCGACGGCCACTTTCACTCCCCGCGACTCGGCCGCCAAAATTGCCTGCTTGACTGGTTCTCGGATGTCATTTGACATACCTGCGATCGTGCCGTCTATATCCACTACCAGCAATTGAATGTCTGCGGTGCCAAAAGCGCGATCGGTCGCATTAGCTGGATTTGAGGCAGTTATATTCTGCATGATTTTTTTAGATTTTAGCTGTTGATTTGCACGCACCCGTTTATTTTGGCACTGGCGGGATAGCAAAGTGTGACTTCTGATTTTTTGAAGACTAAAATAATATATAGCAATCCTTGCAGGAGTCGTAAATTTTTGACCCCACCCCAACCCTCCCCTTATCAAGGGGAGGGAGTAAGAAATTTACAAATGATGCGAAAATGGCTATAGATAACTAAATAAGCGACAAAAAAAGTATCGAGGAGGACTCTTTAGGGATGGATTTAGCTAAGCTATATAATAGTAGCCAGTTTACTGCCGTAAAAACCGCCCTCGACCGATGTGTATTTTCACTTACTTAATAATACTTGTGATCAAAAATAATGCAACTATAAGCCGACGCTCCCAACCTTTATATAATCAATGCTTCCCAATCTAAAATCTAAAATCTAAAATCTAAAATCTAAAATTGTATAACCGCATCTTTGAAATTACCCCCAACTATCATGATTTTTCTTCCGGGATACCGCATTGATGGAGAACTTTATACAAACTCTCACACAGTTATTTATCGAGGTCTGCAGCTTGAGGAACAAAAACCCGTTATCCTCAAAACTCTCACCCCGGCATACCCTACCCCAGCCCAAATATCCCAACTGCTGCACGAATCCGAAATTCTTAAAAATTTGAATTTGCCCGGAATAGTCAAGCTTTACAAAATAGAAACATACAATCACTTTCCGGTTTTAGTTTTAGAAGATTTTGGTGGGATTTCCCTAAAAGACTTTCTCAGCAACAACCAGCTAGAGTTACAACAATTTCTGCATATGGGCATCAAACTAGCAGAAACTCTTGGGCAACTCCACGAACACCACATTATCCATAAGGATATTAAACCCAGCAATATTATTGTCAATATCGAGACAGGAGATGTCAAGATTGCTGATTTTGCGATCGCCTCCCTGCTACCGGGCGAAAACCCCGCCCCCAGCCATCCCCATTTACTCGAAGGCACTCTCGCCTATATGTCTCCTGAACAAACGGGACGCATGAATCGGGCGATCGACTACCGCACCGATTTTTATTCTTTAGGCGTCACCTTTTATGAGATGCTTTGTGGCGAATTGCCTTTTAAGGCGATCGATCCTATGGAACTAGTACACTGCCATATTGCCAAAACGCCAGTTTCTGCTTGGGAAAACAGAAAGCAAAAAGTAGAAAGCAGAAGCATCGAAGGCAGAATCAATCAAGTAGGAACCAAGGAGATTCCTCAAGTCGTTTCCGATATCGTCATAAAACTCTTAGCAAAAACAGCCGAAGACAGGTATCAAAGTGCTTTGGGAATTTTGTACGACTTGGAAAATTGTCTCGATCAACTGCAAACTACAGGCGAAATTTCCCACATAACCCTCGGCGAGCAAGATCAGTCAAGTCACCTGCAAATTTCCCAAAAATTTTACGGGCGAGAAGCCGAAGTTAATATGCTTCTCAGTATCTTCCAGCGTATGAGGCGGGGCACTACAGAAATCGTGCTGATTTCTGGTTCTGCAGGTGTGGGCAAATCGTCGTTAGTATATGAAGTTTACAAGCCGAGTCGGCGGGAAAACGGGTATTTTATTGACAGCAAATTTGAGCAATTTAAGCGCGATATTCCCTACGCTTTTTTGCTCCAAGCTTTTCAAGATTTGTTGCGGCAAATATTCACAGAAAATGCCGCCGAAATCCATGTTTGGAAACAAAAAATTTTAAAAGCACTCGGCGGCAACTGCCAAGTAATTATTGAAGCTATTCCCGAAGTAGAACTGATTGTCGGGCCGCAGCCCCCCGTCCCAGATTTAGGAGCAAATGAATCTCAAAATCGCTTTAATTTAGTATTTCAAAACTTCATCCGCGTCTTTGCTCAAAAAGAACACCCCCTAGTAATTTTCCTGGACGACTTGCAGTGGGTCGATTCAGCATCTCTCAAGTTAATAGAACTGCTAGCAACTGACCTGAGAACTCAATATTTATTAATAATTGGAGCTTATAGAGAGCAGGAAGTAGATGCAAATCATCCCCTAATGCTGACCGCCGAAGCAATTAAAAAAGCAGGCGGCACTGTGAGCGCGATCGCCCTTTCGCCTTTAGACATAAGCAGCGTCAACCAATTCATTGCCGATACTTTGAACTGCGCCCCCGAAAAATCCCTAAGTTTAGCAGAATTGCTTTGGCGAAAAACCGCTGGAAATCCCTTCTTTTTAACTCAATTAATAAAATTTCTTTACTCAAAAACTTTGATTCAATTTAAACTTTCACCCTCGAATAATTTGGTCAAGCTAGCTGAACCTAACCTGTCGGGATTAGCGCAACCAATCTCAGAGCAAATTGTGAAAAAATGCCATATCACAGGCGAGTGGCAGTGGGATATCGAACAAATACAAGAAATGGGAATAACTGACAATGTTCTAGAATTAATGATAGACAACATTCAGAAACTTTCAGAGAATACCCAGGAACTGCTTAAATTAGCCGCTTGTATCGGGAACAAATTTGATTTGAAAACTCTCTCGACAATCGCCGAACAACCTCTGGCGTCCGCAGCAACCGACCTCGGTGAGGCACTTCAGTCAGGTCTGATTTTACTCGTGAATAACACATACAATATTCCGATCGCACTAGCAGCAAGCACAGAAGTAACAGACACAATATCTAGAGACTTTACCGATAAATTTTCCCTGCCAGTGGCTGATGTTTCGAGCGCCATTTACAAATTTTTGCATGAGCGAGTGCAGCAAGCAGTTTATGCTTTAATATCGGATTATCAAAAACAAGAAATTCATCTAAGAATCGGCAATTTTTTACTAGAAAATGCACCGCCAGAGCAATTAGAAGAGCATATTTTTGATACCGTAAACCAACTAAATTCGGCCAAAGGAATCATCCGCAGCCAATTAGAACAATTTCAATTATCCCAATTAAATTTAATTGCAGGTCGCAAAGCAAAAGCAAGTGCAGCTTACGAACTTGCCCTCAAATATTTAACCGCAGGTATTGAACTGCTTCCCCCCGAAAGTTGGCAAAGTGACTACGACTTGACTCTTGCACTCTACGAGTCAGCAGCAGAAGCTGCTTACCTCAATACCGACTTTGAACCAATGGAAAAATGGGCGATAATTGTCCTGCAACACGCAAAAAATGAACTAGACAAAATCAAAGTGTTTGAAATCAGAATCATAGCTTGTGCGATGCAAACCAAACTTCAAGAATCGGTAAAAATTGGTCGGGAAGCACTAAGAATGTTAGGAATCAACTTTCCCGAATCGCCGATTCCCCTCCACATTCAGCAAGCACTGGCTAAAACTGCCGCTTATTTAACAGAAATAAAAATAGAAGATTTAATTAACTTACCGATTATGACAAATCCGCACAAATTAGCAACTATGCGCGTGCTTTCCAGTATGTTTTCAGCTACATTTATAGTTGAACCTGTGCTGCTGCCACTGATTGTGTGCGAGCAAGTTAATTTATCTATTAATTACGGAAACTCTACTTTTTCTGCTTTCGGTTATGCTAATTACGGAGCAATTTTAAAAGGAATAGTTAGAGATATTGAATCGGGCGATCGCTTTGGTCAATTAGCTTTAAATTTGAGCGATAGATTAAATGCGTTAGAATTCAAAAGCAAAACGCTTAATTTAGTAGCCTTCATTTTGATGAACGGCAAGCATCACGTTAAAGACTCTTTGCCGCTATTAGAGGAGGCCTATCAAAGCGCGCTAGAAAATGGGGATTTAGAATCTGTCGGATATTCAGCCGTAAATATTTGTCAGTCTTTGTATTTCATCGGTCAAGAATTGCCACAACTGGAACGGAGAATGGTAAGTTACAACCATTTGCTGTTTCAACTCAAGCAAGAAACTGTATTGACGTGGAATCAAATATATCGGCAAACTATTTTGCAATTGATGGGAAAATTGGAAATTCCACACCTTGTATTAGGAGAGGCATACAGCGAAGAAAAATTGTTGTCGCTGCTGTTGAAAGCTAACGATCGGGTGGGGCTACAGCACTTTTATTTGCAAAAATTAATACTAGCCTATTTATTTGGAGATACCGCTACAGCCCTAGAAAATGCAGCGCAAGCCGAAGTATATTTAGACGGAGTTGCAGGCTTTATTAATGTTTCTCAATACCAGTTTTACGATTCTCTAGCCCGCCTAGCAGCCTATCCATCTGCCACAAAGGAGGAACAAGAAGAGCATATTTTTTACGCTGTCAGTAACCGAAAAAAACTGCAAAAAAAAGCGCTTTCTGCGCCCATGAATCTTCAGCACAAATGCGACTTACTTACGGCAGAAAAAGCGCGTGTTTTGGGCAATATTGTGAGAGCAATGGAATATTACGATCGCGCAATTGAAGGAGCCGAAGAAAACGGATACATACAAGTACAAGCACTAGCAGCAGAATTGGCAGGAGCATTTTATCTATCCATAGGACGAGAAAAAAATTCTAAAACTTACTTGACAGAAGCGCGTTATTGCTATCAGCGCTGGGGAGCAACAGCCAAAGCAGCGCATTTAGAATCGAAATACTCGCACTTGCTAACTTCCGCCTCGATTTCAACTAATATTGAAAGTCACAAATCTACCAGCAGCGCTTCCACTACCAACGACAGTGCAGGCGTGCTAGACTTGACCACAGCAGTTAAAGCATCGCAAACCTTAGCAGGCGAAATAGTTCTAGACAAACTGCTGGCAAAAATGATGAAAATTGTTATTGAAAATGCCGGGGGGCAACGAGGGTTTTTAATACTAGAAAAAGAGGAGCAATGGGTGATTGAAGCATCAGGATCTGTAGATGTCGATCGCGTTGCTGTCATGCAATCAATTCCGATAGATTTTGTAGCCGACGATCGAGAATTAACTTTGCTGGCAGTTGCAGTTGTGAATTACGTCGCCCGTACCCAGGAAAGTATAGTTTTAAACGATGCCAGCCGCGAAGGACAATTTACTCGCACACCCTATATAATGGCAGTTCAACCTAAATCAATTCTTTGCACTCCGTTAATTAATCAAGGCCAACTCACGGGTATTCTATATTTAGAAAACAATCTGACTACAGGCGCTTTTACACAAGACAGGTTAGAAATATTAAAACTGCTGTCTTCTCAAATTTCTATCTCCATCGAAAATGCCCAACTTTACGCCAACTTGCACCAATTTAATCAGAATCTCGAAAATTTAGTACAGCAGCGTACCTCCGAACTTTCCCAAACTTTAGAAGACTTAAAATCGGCTCAAAATAAACTGGTAGAATCGGAAAAAATGGCTGCCCTCGGAGGGTTGGTTGCAGGTGTTGCCCACGAAATCAATACTCCCATCGGCATCGGCATCACCGCCGCCTCCCTGCTTGCTGAAAAAGCCACAAAGTTTTTTGAGGTTTACAGTAACGGCCAAATAAAACGTTCCGAGTTAGAAAAGTTTCTGGATACCGCCATGCAAAGCAGTAATATGATCTTATCTAACCTCACGCGGGCGGCCGACTTGATTCACAGTTTTAAAGAAGTAGCTGTGGATCAGTCAAGCGAGTTAAAACGCACGTTTAATGTTAAAAACTATCTAGAGGAAATTTTGACATCCTTAAGTGCCAAACTCAAAAGAACTAAGCACAAAATAGAGATTAAGTGTGATGAAAATATTGTTGTGGACAGTTACCCAGGCGTAGTGTGTCAAATTGTGACAAATCTGGTGTTGAATTCGCTAATTCACGCCTACGATGGAGAAGACGCAGGAGTTCTGGCTTTTGATTTCAAACTAGAGGGCGATCGGCTAATATTTGAATATGCCGATAACGGCAAAGGAATTGACCCAGAAAATCTCAGTAAAATTTTTGAACCATTTTTTACCACCAAAAGAGGTCAGGGAGGCACGGGATTGGGACTGCACATTATTTATAACCTTGTTACTCAAAAACTAAAAGGCACAATTAGCTGCACAAGTCAAGTAAATAAAGGGACAAGATTTATGATTGAATTTCCCGCTAAAATGAGCAGTTAGTTATTAGACCGCCAACATGGATATAATTTTTATATAGGAGAACGATATATGTCAGAAGCTAGTAAAAACCTGTTGGCTGCAGGCGATGACGAATTAATCGCGGCGGGGGACGATGAATTAATATTTGCCGAGGAAGACGAGGCGGAAGAAAAACCGCTAGAAGAAAGTTGGAAAATACTAATTGTCGATGATGAAATAGAAATTCATAATATTACTAAACTAGCGTTAAGCGATTTTAAATTTGAAGGTAAAACTATAACATTTATTAGCGCTTACTCAGGAAAAGAAGCTAAAGAAATAATCCAAAATAACTACGACATAGCATTGATTTTACTCGATGTAGTTATGGAAACAGAAGAAGCAGGCTTGGAAGTAGTTAAATACATCCGCGATATTTTAAATAATCAAGTAGTGCGAATTATTTTACGCACTGGACAGCCCGGACAAGTACCAGAAGATGTAGTAATTGTCAGCTACGATATCAATGATTACAAAACCAAAACAGAACTTACTAACAAAAAATTATTTACCACAGTAGTCACCGCACTGAGAGCATTTAGATCACTCAATCAAATCGAATCCAGCAAAAGCGAACTCGAAAAAATAGCCGCCGCATCAGCCCGTTTTGTACCGCGTGAATTTTTGAAGTTTCTCAAAAGAGAAAGCATCGTTGATGCCAGACTAGGAGACTCTGTACAAGCAGAAATGACGATTATGTTTGCCGACATTCGCTCATTTACAAGTCTGTCAGAAAGTATGTCTCCCCGAGAAAACTTTGAATTTCTTAACTCTTACTTAAGCCGAGTTGGCCCTGTTATCCGCCAGTACAACGGTTTTATAGATAAATACATTGGTGACGGGATTATGGCTTTGTTTCCTAACAGGGCTGAAGATGCTGTGCAAGCAGCAATTGAGATGCAGCAGCAAGTGAAAATTTATAACAGACACAGGCAAAACAGTGGCTATCAACCTATTTCGATAGGGATTGGCTTGCATACGGGGACTTTAATGTTAGGTACGATTGGCGAAGCGGAACGAATGGAAAGTACGGTAATTTCTGATGCCGTTAATTTAGCTTCCCGCGTGGAAGGATTGACAAAGCTTTATGGAGTTGGTATTGTAGCTAGCGTCCAAACCCTTTGCCGGATAGACGATCCTCAACATTACAAGTGCCGGTTTCTCGATCGCGTTCAAGTAAAAGGAAAACAAACACCCGTTGCTGTATTTGAAATTTACGATGGCGACTCGGCGACAATGATCGAACTAAAAGCACAAACTCAAACTTATTTTGAACAGGGAATTTTTTTTCACTACCAGCAGCAATTCGCGCAAGCAAGGCAAATGTTTCTGCGCGTTTTGCAAATCAACAAGTATGATAAGGCAGCAGCTTTTTATGCAGAAAGGTGCGATATGTTGATGAAGAATGCAGTCATCATGACTCTGGAAGGTATTGAAATTTAGTTAAGGGCTAATGGGTACTTGGTAATTGTAATTAGTAGTTTTTATTTCTTCCCTCTTCCTTCTTCCTCCTCCCTTCTTCCCCATGCGCTTCAAATCCCTTGATGTTTTTCGCGGAATTGCGATCGCCTCGATGATTCTAGTCAACAACCCCGGCAGTTGGGAACAGGTGTATCCGCCACTAGAACACGCAGAATGGCACGGCTGTACGCCGACAGACTTAGTATTTCCCTTTTTCCTGTTCATAGTTGGCTGCGCGATGTCTTTCTCGCTGTCTAAATATCTTCAAAATCATCCAAAAATTGGAATAGAAACCTCAATAATTACACAAACAAAGGAAAAATCCGAATCCGCCAAAAACCCTCTTCCTTTTTCCTCCTTCCTTCTCCCTTCTTCAAATATTTACTGGCGAATTGCGCGCCGGGCCGCGATTCTATTTCTATTAGGATTGCTGCTAAATACATCTTCGATCGCCCTTGACGTGCTTCTCAACAGCGCCCCGGTCGAAAACTTCGGTAAAATCCGCATCATGGGAGTATTGCAGCGCATCGGCTTAGCTTATTTCATCAGTGCGATCGCCATTCTCAACCTTTCCCCCCGCAATCAAAAACTGCTCGCTGTTGCCGTGCTTTTGGGCTATTGGGCTGCATTAACCGTATTTGCTGTAGGGGGGTACACTGCCGGCGAACTCACGCCAGAAGGAAATTTAGGAGGATATGTCGATCGGCTAATTCTCGGTAGCCAACATCTGTACAAAGGTGGCCCCTTCGACCCCGAAGGATTATTGAGTACCTTACCCGCAGTTGTCACAGTCCTGAGCGGCTACTTTACCGGAGAATGGCTGCGAGTACAGCCAATCAAAACCCGCACCAGTATCAACTTAGCAATCTGCGGCCTCAGTTGCGTGGTAATCGGCCACTTGTGGGGATTTTCCTTTCCGATCAACAAACAACTTTGGACAAGTTCTTATGTAGTTTTTACTGCTGGTTGGGCGTTGCTATTGCTAGCCGCTTGCTACGAAACAATTGAAGTGCGAAATTGGAAATGGGGGAGGCCGTTTGAAATCATGGGATTGAATGCTATTTTCCTGTTTGTTGCTTCCGGTATTGTCGCCAGAATTCTCTTAAAAACTCATATCGGTACTGGTGCAAATGCTCCAACAACTTACACTTGGATTTATGAAAACTGGTTTGTGCCGTGGGCGAGGCCGCTCAATGGTTCTCTAGCATTTGCCGTGACTGCGGTATTATTTTGGTGGTTAATTTTGTATGGAATGTATCGCCGTGGTTGGGCGATTAAAATTTGAGTAGTTTCGTCTGTAGTGGATATAACTCTTTTCGGGGTAGCGCCTGATCTACTTGAATCGGAGTGTGGGAGGTACTAGATGCTTGAAAGGGAGACTTCCTCTGGCAAGTAGTAGCTAATGGGGCTTGACATACAAAAGCCTTTTGCGGTACTATACACCCATAAAAATTATCCTCCAATTACTATATAAAAAGTTACAAACAAAGTAGTAGTCATCTAAAAAGAGAAGAGGTGAATAGTTATGGCAAGAATGATTCCTAAAAAATTATCATCAACAACGAAGAGCAACGCAGAAAAGACTCTATTCCAAATTTTTGAAAAAAATCTGAGTGATGACTACGTTGTTTTTCATGGAGCATGGTGGCAGCACATCAAATATATCGTTCAAGATAGGGAAGCTGACTTCATCATTATTCATCCCGATCGAGGAATTATTATACTAGAAGCCAAAGGAGGGCAGATCGCCTACGATCATCTGAATATGGCATGGTATCAGAACCCATACAAAATGAAGATATCTCCTTTTCAACAAGCTAGAGAAATTAAGTATAAGTTTTTGGATTTTCTCAGTAAACACGACGAATTTAAAAATAAAGATTTTTGTATTGGACAATGTGTGGCTTTTCCTGATATGGATGACGTGGCCAATAATCTACCCTCGGAAGCACCTCAAGAGATATTACTTTTACGTCCTCAGTTAGGAAATATTAGTGGCTGGATATCTTCTGTTTTCGATTATTATAGAGCGGCAGGAAATTTTCCAAAACTTGGACAGCAGCGGACAGATTCAATCATTAACCTCATATCTCCAAGTACAGTGTTTAAAAAATATATTGTTAATGATATTGGTGAAAACAACCAAGAAATTCTTCAATTAACAGAACAGCAATTCGATACCTTGAATAATTTGTGCTTACATTCTCAGTGTATTGTTCTGGGCTGTGCTGGTTCAGGGAAGACTCAGTTGGCAATAGAAAAAGCAAGAAGGTTATGCCAACATAAGGTTAGAACGCTCGTAATATGTAAATCTCATAACCTTTCTCTTTATCTCGCTGCTGCTTTACAAGATGAAATTACAGTGGGTTACTGTGTAGTTTATAGTTATGAAGAAATACAACCACAAAACTCTCAGTTAACATTTGAGTTTACAGCAATCATCGTTGACGAAGGACAAGACTTTGAGCAAAAGGAAATTAACGATTTGAAACAGTTGATTCCTGATGATGGAATATTCTACATTTTTCAAGATAGTCATCAAAAAATTTTAAATAATAAAAATATATTTGCTCTGAAAGTAAGCCCAAATGTTTTACATAAAAATTGTCGAAACACTCACAATATATTCAAATATGCGGAGCCATTCGTATCTTGCATCCATCCAATAAAGAGTTCCTTAATTGAAGGAAGAGAAGTAATACATCGGATATATGAAGAGACAGATGATATCTTTAGTCTAGTAGAAAAAGATATTACCGATCTAGTTAATAATGATAAGGTTTTCCCCGATCAGATTGTCATATTAACTGATATGTATCCATCATCAAAGTCCATATTTTCACAATATTCATATATCGAGTGTTTTGATCTTAAGCCCTATTCATTTTCCCATAAAGATAAAAATACTATTCATTGGTCGAATATAGGGATGTATAAGGGACTAGAAAGTGATGTTATAGTTTTAGTTTTTGAAAAACCAAACAAATTGGTATTAAGCGATTGGGATATCGTAGATAGGTACGTTGGAGCAACAAGAGCAAAAAGCTTTCTTATTATTTATGAACCTCCTGAGCAAGATATTGATTTTTAAGATTGCAATTTTACTTAGAATTCAAGCCTTCAGATTCATCTTCTATTTCACTCTCCTCCAAAATCTCTTCAAAAGAAACTAACCCTGAAGAATTATTTTCACGTAAAGTTCCTATCTGATAAACAGCCTGTTGGATCGGTTTTGGTATTGGACGTTTTAAGTTATGAGATACAAAGTCTTGCAACTGTCCATGATCGCTATCTCTGAAAATTAGATAGTAAGCATATATACAATTCAACTGCAATGCGATACAACTAATTTTCATTAGCTTAGTTATATGTTCAATAATTCTATTTCTGAGTTTTGTATTCATCCCTATTCTTTCTATATAGGTTAGGGCTCCCTTTCGTGGCTTAACTAGGTGATGAATAATTCTAGTCTTGATAAATATATTAACAAGTTCATCATCAAATACTTTAAAAAGATATTTAATGCTGATTTTTTGAATATCATTACTATAATCTAGTGCTATAAATTTTACAAACAACCAAGAGTAATTTTTCCAATATTGGGGGTACTTTTTGGACAATATATAAAGAGATTCCATCTGCTTAGTAAATGTTTGATTTTCTAATTTTGCATTAAATTTAATTCTTTTCATAAAAATACAGAATTTTTCTGCTTCATCTTCATCAAAATCGTCTATTCTTAGAACTTTTTTGGGATATTTTAAAAAATATAATTCCTCATATTGGTCGCTTGCTTTGTGAGAATCAATTTCTTTAATAATTTGGGTTTTATCTAGCCTTTTTTCTGGCTTATTTTCACTATCAGCCTCTTCTTCACAAGGCATTCCATAAACTCCCCTTTTATCTGAATGTTTGATGAATTTAAGGATTTTTTCTTGAGCTTCTATAATTTTGGTTTTGGAAGTATTTAAATTTAGTCCTATTTTTAGCAGAAATTCTTGTAGAATTATTAAAGCTTTTAATGATTCAGTTTTATTGTTGGTAAAAAATCGAAAATCATCTACATATCTGCCAAACTTTACACCTAGATTGAATAAGGCTTCATCAACTTCATGTAGTAATACATTAGCTATAAAGCCTTCTGCTGAATTGCCTATCGGTATACCTTGGGTATTGTATGTTTCACATAATTTTCCATCCACTATTGAATAGTAACAACTTGTGAATTTCAACGTCTTACTAAAGAGAATTATAAAATGACTTTCATTACTTATGTTGAGTTTTCGGGAAATTGCTGACAGGAGATATTCATGAGATATAGAATCATAAAAAGATGATATGTCCGTTTTAAGCATACAAGTGCTATTCTCGACTTGAGCTCGTTGCCAAGCTATAAATTCTTTAAATCCTTTATAGTAAGGCTTATATAAATATCCCTTGGATTTCTTATTTTTTTCAAATTTTCTATCAAAACGATGTGAAAAGCAATTTTGAACAAACGTAAAATCCAATAATTCAGCTAAGACAGATACCAAAATAAATTTGATTACCAAGTCTTTGAATGGAGTGTATATCATTCTCCTGAAGAACATATCTGATTTGGGCAGATAAAAAGAGAAGGCTGTTTCAGGTTCATATAAACTGGGATTTTCAAGAGATACTTCAATTTCTTTAAATAATTTCTCTTTATGTTGTCTATAGTAAGTTATTTCAATAAAGTTGCAGTAGGCATCTTCTTTGATTTGGTAGTAAATAGCATAGACATAGGCTCTTTCAAAAACTTCTCTTTTTTTAATTTGTTCAAGCCAAAAATTTTTATTCATTAGTTGGATTAATTTAAATGTTACCTATCAGCAATGGATTCAAGGGGTTAGGGCAAATCCCGAACGACAGAGGGCATCAACGGAAGGATTGCCGATCGCACTTCTAATGATATGAGAAAAGGGGGATCGATATTCCGATCGAGACACCAGTTTAGGTTAATTTTCAAGGCAGGATGATGTATTATGCCGACTACCGCTCAGTAAATCTATATCCAAGTTGTCCGCACTTTGTCACTAACAGAGCGGCTGCGCTTGGCAACTCTTATGCTCAACAAGTTATCACAGCCAAATCTCGCTGTAGTCGAG
Source organism: Microcoleus sp. B9-D4 (assembly GCF_036705105.1). Lineage (NCBI taxonomy): Bacteria > Bacillati > Cyanobacteriota > Cyanophyceae > Oscillatoriales > Microcoleaceae > Microcoleus > Microcoleus sp. B9-D4. Next base: position 7,750 of record NZ_JAUBTS010000027.1, on the reverse strand, counting down.
CTAAGTGATACCTGGACTGAAGAAGATTGTCTCGATGTCACAACCTTTTCTTTGCAATACGCAGCTACTATCGTTCATAGCGACCCCGAAATTTTAGAGGGAAATCCTGTCTTTATCGCCACTCGCGTCCCGATCGAGACTCTACTTGATTATCTCGAAGCTGGTGATTCGGTCGATGAATTTTTAGATTATTTCCCTAGTGTCAGCCGCGATCGAGCGATGGAAGTTCTGGCAATGATACGATCGCCACATAACAACATTTAACGTTTATTGATGTCCGCTTCCTCAACATCGATCGCCTGCAGGATCGGAAATCCGATCGCACCCCCGCCACAATTTCGACAAATTACCGCGCCAACCCCGCCCAGTTCAAGGATTTTGCCGATTTCTCCCTCCCACGCCACCGATCGCTAACTATAACTGAGCCCTAATCGCTAAAATTAAAAAAAGATACGTAATAGGCAGGCAGGCGTCAATGATCCCAACAGTTATAGAACAATCCGGTCGCGGCGAACGCGCCTTTGACATTTACTCGCGACTCCTGCGCGATCGCATCGTCTTCTTGGGCCAACAGGTTGACTCAGACTTGGCTAACCTGATCGTTGCCCAATTGCTATTTTTAGATGCAGAAGACCCCGAAAAAGATATTTACCTCTATATCAACTCCCCAGGGGGTTCGGTAACAGCAGGTATGGGCATTTTTGACACGATGAACCACATCCGCCCCGACATTTGCACTATTTGTCTCGGTTTGGCCGCCAGCATGGGCGCTTTTCTGTTGAGTGCCGGCGCTAAAGGCAAGCGGATGAGTTTGCCTCACTCCCGGATTATGATCCACCAACCTCTAGGCGGAGCTCAAGGACAAGCAACCGATATTGAAATTCAGGCAAAAGAGATTTTGTACCACAAACGCCGCCTGAACGAACATCTTGCCAACCATACCGGTCAACCGCTTTCCCGCATTGAAGAAGATACCGAACGGGATTTCTTCATGTCGGCTGAAGAAGCAAAGGACTACGGATTAGTCGATCAAGTGATCGATCGCCGTCCTTCCGCCAGCCGCCCGATCGCCGCTGTCGTCTAAATGAAAAGTTAAAAATCAAAAATGAGGAAATATTCTTCATTTTTGATTTTTAATTTTTAACGGTCATATAGCAATCCTTGCAGGAGTCGCAAATTTTTTACCCCACCCCAACCCTCCCCTTACCAAGGGGAGGGAGTAAGAAATTCACAAATGATGCGAGGATTGCTCTATAGCAGTTTTCTGTTAATTGAAGTACAGATGCTGGGGCGGAGGACACGGCACAGTGTCCCGTGTTCCTACTGTATTTCATACAATTGAAAACTGCTATATGTAGCTTTTTCTCAAAAAACATCACACCTAGAAACCCTACATAATTACTAGGGCAAAGATTCGAGATATTGCAGAAAGTCGAGCAATTCTACTTGATTTAAGAAATGGCGCGCTTCTTTGCCATAACCTTGTTTGAGATAATCTTTTCCTTGGTTGGGAGTCCAGCCCAACCGCTTGATTTCCTCAGTAGTTCTGCTGTAGATTTCCAGATATTCTAGGAAATCTACCAACTGTTCGCTAGAAAGCTCTCTCTGCGACGACTTGCCGTAATTGTGTTCGAGACAGTCGCTTTCCTGTTTTTTCTTCCATTGCAGGCGTTTGAGGATGGCGTCTATTTGGGCGATCGTATCAGAATTATCCTCGATCGCATCGCTGGGGATTCCCACTGCGATCGGTTGCAATTCCCTGACTTCGGCCGCACCCTGTAGCAGTTCACTTTGGCTAGAAGTAGGCACATCCAGTTCCTGAAGTGGTTCGCCGTAGCTAGAAGAAAGCCAAGCGTCCGAGTCTAACTGCTTCGGTACAAACCCAGTAGCCTCGACGCGATCGACCGTTGGCGGCAGCGGTTCCGGTACAGGTGCGATCGGCTCTTCATTTAATTTCGCTTCAGTCTTGACAAAATTGCTTTGATGTGGTTCAGGCAATTTGTCAGCAACAGGCATTTCTAGAACCGGAAGAGGAACACTTGTCGGCCCAACCGGAACCGGAACAGCAGGAGGAGGAGGAGGGGGAACGGCAGCAACCGAAGCAACCGGAGCAACCGGAGCAACCGGAGCCGGAGGAGAAACACTCGCGATCGCACTCGCAGGCTGAGCAGATCCAAGAACAGCGATCGCTCGCAACCGGGCGCGGTCTTCAGCATCCTCAACAGACTCAGCAGCCGACATAGCCGTAGCCAGAGTTTGGCCGTCAACCTGAACCAGACAGCGAACAACAAACTTACCGTGATGAACAGTCAGCAACTCACAAATTAACTGTCCAGCGGGATAAAGGGCGCGAAATTCAGCAAACATAATTTTTTGACCCCGAAACCAGAAGGGGCTTATGACTTAAGTGTAGTACAGCCCTGAGAAAACAATTTTCTGAAAGCACCTATTCAACATACAATAAATTAAAGGTGAGTCATCCGCGCAACCTTTCACGCCACTAAACCCCATCCCACATCCGGCAGTTTAAGCTAACAAGCACCGGGCGTCATTTCTACCTATAGGAGATGACACAGCAACTAAGCAAAAGTAGTAAAAGTCTCCGGTTTGCGTACCTGCACTTTCTACAGCACAGATTGCTCCCGACCCGCTCGTTGCACCTCCGTCCGCAAGGGCCGATCGCGTGCAAAAAAACAGGGGCATCGCAGCAGCGAGCTACTAGCAATTTTGCCTTAAAGATCCGGTAAATTCTTTGCTAAAGCAAGAAGCAAGAGGCACTTCAAAAGGAAGAAGGAACAAGGCAGAAGGAACAAGGCAGAAGGAAGAAATGCAAATTTTATCCCTCTCCATCCCTCCATCGGCTCATCCTCGACTCAAGCCGTCGCTTTCAGTATCGAGCCATCTTTTAAGAACCGACAGGGGCTTTCTAATTCGCGAAGTGCTCGGCGCTGCTGACCTAAAAGCAAACAAACCAACGCTAAAAAATTGTATTGGGGAATAGCGTGCGGGACAGTTGTCTGCACCGTCAGCAGTCAGTTCAAGACAGACAGCAGACAATTAGCACGAAGCCGGTGTCGGGAGAGAATCTCAAAAAAACCTCGCGATGAAACAAGGTGGCTGTGCTCGCGTCTCCACCTATCAACCCGCGTATTTGTTGGGAAGCAGGCACTGCGAGGGCCCGAGGGGGTGCGGCTGATTTCGCCAAAATTTAGACTAATTGCTGGAAACAAGAGGATCGATCGCTACATGGAATTTTCTATCGCTGCACTGCTGGCAAATTTTACAGAAGACAAATTAGTGGCTCCTAAAGCATTGGAGAAAAAACTCGACTGCAACGACGCCACCAGTCAACTCAAACTTCAAATCGCATTAGAAGCTCTAGAGAAAATTGGCATATTAGTCAAAGACAAAGGCCGCTATCGCCGAGTAGCTGAAGACGACGTAGTAGAAGCAAAACTGCGCTGTTCGAGCAAAGGATTTTGCTTTGCAATTCAAGACGCCGAAGGCTCAGAAGACGTTTACGTGCGGGAAAGTCACCTCTCGACAGCTTGGAATGGCGATCGAGTCTTAGTCAAAATTATCAAAGAAGGTAGCCGCCGCCGATCGCCCGAAGGCGAAGTCATGCTCATCCTCGAACGCGCCAACCCCTCGGTACTGGCGCGAGTCAAGCAAACCGCCACCCCCACCGGCCGCGTCAGCTACAGAGCAATCCCCCTGGACGATCGCCTGTTGTTTGAACTAGACTTGCTCGCAAATGGCACAAATCTCCAAGAGGCGATCGACCACCTAGTACACGTCGAAGTCAAACGCTACCCCCTCGGCACGCACCGCCCAGTCGGCAAAGTAGTACAGGTACTCGGTTCCGACGCCGAAGCCGCTGACGACCTCGACATCGTATGCTGCAAACACGACTTGCCGCGATCGTTCCCCGCCGCCGTCATCAAAGCCGCCGAAAATTTGCCCAGCAAAGTCAAAAAAACCGACATCAAAAAACGCCTAGATTTGCGTAACATTCTGACTGTTAGCTTCAGCAAAAACGAACCGGGAACAAGCAACAGCGAAAACGATGCCCCCCAAGTTGAGGAGGAAAATCTCTCCGAAGAAGGAGGCGAAAAGGAGTTTGATCCAACATCATTCCTGTCCGATCCGCCAGTGGAACGCGCATTGTCGATCGAAACCCTGAAGCCCGGCCGCTGGCAAATAGGAATCCACATCAGCGACGCAGCCGAGTACGTGCAGCCAGAAACCCCGATCGACCGCGAAGCCCGCAAGCGAGGCACCGCCGCCCATCTGGGAGAAAAAATCATCGCCGTACTGCCAGAAACCCTCAACGAGCGCTGCTCCCTGCTGCCAGACACAGAACGGCTGGCCTTCAGCATACTGCTCACCCTAGACGAATCAGGAGAACTCCTAGAATACGAGATTCAAGCCAGCGTCATTCAAATTGACTACCACCTCACCTACGAGCAAGCTCAAGCAATTCTCGAACCAGGCGATGCCGAAGAGCACCCTTTATCCTCCGCCCTCCGTCCTTTCCTAGATCAAATCGGGGCCGCCTCACAGGCAGCCAGACAGACAAGGCTCAAGCGGGGAGCTTTTGAACTAAATTTGCCCGACGCTAACTCTCACTTCGACGACGAAGGCGAATTAGGAGCTTTTGCAACGGCTCCCCCCGCCCAGTCGGCTGTCTCCGAGTTGATGGTACTTGCCAACCAAGCCGTCGCCACTCACCTGCAAGCCTTGGGAGTCCCAGCAATTTACCGCGTCCAGCCGATGCCAGACCCGGCCGACATTCAAGAGTTCATCAAACTCTCCAACAACCTCGGAGGCGAACTGTATCTCGAAACCGAAGAAGAAGTTTTGCCCTTGGACTTTCAGCGATTTACCCAGCAGTTTGCCGGTCTTAAGTCCGAAAGAGTTCTCACCTACCTGCTAGAAGACACCATGAAGCCCGCTGTTTACAGCACAACTCCCAAGCCGCACTTCGGTTTGGGGCTGTCAGAGGGTTACACGCGCTGCACTTCGCCGCTTTCCCGCTACGCCGATTTGCTGGTGCTGCGGGTGTTGCAAGCGGTGTTCGAGCAAGGCCGCAGCAGTCGCACAACACGGGCTAAGGAAAAAGTTGACTTGCACCATTCCTCCTGTCACGGTCAAATTACTTGGAATGTTCTCCCCCCAGATTTGCACCACGAATTTGAGACTGAGTTTGCATCGGTAGTAGTACACCTAACCGAACGCGAAAGAGTTGCTGAGGATGCCGAAAGCGATTTGCAGGGATTGAAGAAAACCGGATTGATGAAAGAACGCACCGGCCAAACTTTCCAAGGTTTGATTACAGGCGTGCAGTCTTACGGTTTCTTTGTGGAAATAGAGGTGCGGCCACCGGAGAGCGACATCTTGCGTGTTGAGGGACTGGTACACGTTTCTTCGCTAAAGGATGACTGGTACGAATATCGATCGCGCCAGCAAACTTTGGTGGGCCGCAAAAACCGCAATCAGTACCGTTTGGGCGATCGGGTAGAAGTTCAAGTCAAGAGTGTTGACTACTACCGCCAGCAAATTGATTTAGTTGCAGTTGGTGGCGGCAGTCAAGCTTTTGATGATGATGAATAATCTGTTGACAGTTGACAGTTGACAGTTGACAGTTGACTGTTGACAGTTGACAGTTGACAGTTGACAGTTGACAGTTGACTGTTGACAGTTGACTTTTCTAAATACTTAGTTGTCATTTTTTGGCAACTAAGTATTTAGAAGTGGGCGACAAACTATACTCAGCAATCATCAATAAATAATTAATGCCTAATATCCCATCCGATAACATCGTCGGGCGTCAAATCCGGTCAAAACTAAAAAATCACGGACGGTGCAACCGGAATGGATAGAATTTATCTGTGTTAATGGGCCATCATCTGCGGTACAAAAAAGAGAACTCATTAACCGCCCATGACAAGGGATAGACGAATATAAATAGAATAGAGATAGGAATAATTGTGATGCTAACATATTTGATATAACAACTAATTACTAACCACAGTCAACCGTCAACTAACAAATAACTAATGACGAATAATTACCCCCTAATTGTAGGAGTTACTGGAGCATCTGGACTGATTTATGCGGTGCGAACCCTAAAATATCTCTTGGAAGCCGATCGCGCGATCGAACTGGTAGCTTCCAAATCTACCTACATGGTTTGGCAAAGCGAACAGAACACCCGAATGCCCGCAGAACCGACGCTACAAGAGGAATTCTGGCGGGAACAAGCAGGAGTAGCCACAATGGGTAAACTCCGATGCCATCCCTGGCAAGATGTCGGTGCTAATATTGCTAGTGGCTCCTTTCGTACCCAAGGGATGATGATTATTCCCTGTAGCATGAGTACGCTGGGGAAATTGGCGGCTGGCTTGAGTTCGGATTTGCTCGAAAGAGCGGCCGACGTTCAGCTCAAGGAAGGGCGAAAATTGGTACTTGTGCCTCGCGAAACGCCTTTTAGCTTGATTCACCTGCGGAATTTGACTACCTTGGCGGAATCTGGAGCTAGAATTGTACCAGCGATTCCTGCTTGGTATCACAATCCGCAAACTATTGAAGATTTGGTAGACTTTGTGGTGGCTCGCGCTTTAGACCAGTTGGGGATTGATTGCGTTCCTCTCAAACGCTGGAAGGAAGAAGAAGGAAGTTAGTTGACAGTTGACAGTTGACAGTTGACAGTTGACAGTTGACAGTTGACAGTTGACAGTAACAACCAATAACCAATAACTAATAACCAATAACCAATAACTGACAACATACAACTGACAACATACAACAAACAAATTCTTAATATTTTTAATATGCGACCTGTATTGTTGCTAGTAATTGTGGTGGGGCTAACTATTTTTGCCCTGCAAAATGTGGAGCCGGCATTATCGCTGGTGTTTTTGGGAGTTCGATCGCCTGCTGTGCCCTTATCTATCTGGATTTTGCTGAGTATGGCGGTGGGAGCTATCACGTCTTTATTGATTTCTGGTTTGCTCGCTTTTTCAAATTATCTATCTCCAAGGCGAGAGCGCACCGGCCGCGACAGTCGCAGCGGTCCCGATACTTTCCCAGAGGACAGGAGAACACCTTACACGCCACCTCCCCCTCCTAGAAAACAGGGAATTGACCCGGAGATGAATAGGGAAAATAGCCAAACTCAGGCTACTGGTTCCTACCGAACTGAGTACGGCACGTCGGCGGGTTACAGTGCCCGGACTTTCCAGCAAGAAACTCCGAACCCGGATGGGGCGAAGGATTACGCTCAACCGGGGACTTATGCAGCGGCAGACGATGAGGACGATTGGGTCTCAGATGCCTCAAAATCAGGCTCTCAAGGGGGCGATGACGATTGGGGGGACGATCGCGATTTTCCCGATCAACCCCAGGCAAATGATGTTCCAGCGGCAAATCCGAGGGCTTACGAAGCTCAGCAGGAACCGAAAAGCAAGTCTTGGGCTGGCTCAGTATATTCTTACGGCTATCGAGATCCGAGTCAGTCTGGGGTGGGGCAAACTGAGGCTGTATACGATGCGGAGTATCGAGTGCTGGTTCCTCCGGGAGGGGATATTCCTAAACCGGCTGATGAAGCACCAATAAATCCTATGGCAGAAGCAGAGGATGATTGGGGATTGGATGAGGGTGATGAGTTTGATGAGTGCGATTCGTTGAAACGTGAATCACGGTAATCAGTCCGTACATAGCGTTTCCAGCCACAAGGCTGAACTCTCGG
>NZ_JAUBTS010000026.1:0-90979 GCF_036705105.1 Microcoleus sp. B9-D4 | reverse complement strand
GTCAGTTAAGACTTAGGCTGGTCAGAATAGCTTGTAATTTCTTACAAGCTCAGTGGCTTTAGCCCTGAGTTCCTGACGATTATATATGTCCAATTGGGCGATCGCATTAAATAAAGATAATATAATTTGGGGCAACCAGGTACAGGAATGCTAAAATTTCAGTGCCGAAATTCCTGTATTTTGTTGGAGAAAACTGCCTTGAGTCTCGATCGGGAATCAAAACTAGCTGTAACTCTGGGAGATCCGGCGGGAATTGGCCCGGAAGTGATTCTCAAGGCCTTGGCAGATCCCGCTGCTGGTTTGAGGGTAACGGTTTTCGGATCTAAGAGAATTTTGCAGCAAACTTACGATATGTTGCGATCGAGCAATCCCGCAGCACAAGCGGCAAATCCCGAAAGATTAAATATTATTGATATTGAACCAGACAGCAAGTGGGGCGAAATAGTCCCCGGTGTCGGGAGTGCAGCTAGCGGGGCGGCTAGCTTTGCTTACATGGAAAGCGCGATCGCCCGTACCATCGCCAGCGAATTCTCCGCGATCGTGACAGGCCCGATTTCCAAAACTTGCTGGCAGGCGGCCGGTTACAATTATCCCGGACAAACAGAACTTCTCGCAGAAAGGGCAAAATCGCAGCGGTTCGGAATGCTGTTTGCCGCCACATCTCCCCACAGTGGCTGGACGCTGGTAACTTTACTGGCTACCACACATATTTCCCTGCGTCAAGTCCCCGATGCTTTGACTCCAGAATTACTGAGTGAAAAACTAGAATTACTGATAGACTGTTTGCGGGAAGATTTTGGGCTGGAAAGACCGAAAATTGCGATTTCTGGCTTAAATCCTCACAGCGGCGAAAATGGCAAACTGGGAAATGAAGAGCAAGACTGGATGATACCTTGGTTGGAAACGCAGCGCGATCGCTTTCCTCAAGTGCAGTTAGACGGGCCAGTCCCCCCCGATACCCTGTGGGTAAAACCGGCTAAAGTTTGGTACGGTTTAGCCAAGGAAGCTCACGACGGTTACTTGGCAATGTACCACGACCAGGGGTTGATTCCAGTAAAATTGATGGCTTTCGATAAAGCAGTCAACACTACAATTGGCTTGCCTTTTGTCCGCACCTCTCCGGATCACGGCACAGCTTTTGATATTGTAGGTCAAGGGGTTGCGGATGCCTCCAGCATGAAGGCAGCATTGCAGTTGGCAGCCCAGTTGGCTAGTCGCAGAACAGCAGTTAAAATAAGGCGATAGCTTTAGTACGCCTGACGCTTGGAAAAATTGTGTCATTCCTATTGATTTTCGCTGGGGTGAGGCGGCAAGCAAGCTGGTAAATTCCTTCGGTCGATTAAAATCAACTATTGGTAGCGCAGTATGGCAGAATCTAATGATAATTCAGGCAAAATATATCAGTCAGAAAAAGAGGTTTCTGATGCAACTCTGGCAAGTTCTAAAGCTGGAGAGCAACTTCAGGAATTGCTAACCATACTGACTGAATTCCAGTTATTAAAGAAATCAAAAAAAGAACCAAGCGAGCTGAAGTTACCGCTTTCGGAAAAGTCCGTGCAGCGGTTGGAGGATGAGGAAAATCGGCGCCAACAATTGTCTTTTCGGATCGAATCACCGAGTATTGTACCGGAAGTATTAACTAACGATGAAGAACTCCCATCTCAAAGACGAGAAAACAATAATGAGGAACCTGATTTATCTATAGCGGGGAAAGTAGCTAAAAAAACTCTGCCCTCGGAGGAAGAATTAGAACAAGCAGTTGAGCAGTTTAAGCAGTTGCAACAACTACTGTTTGAAAGGGATTTGCCGGAATTTTACAGTAATGTTTTGAGCGTGGAACAAAGGTTAGAAAATTTTGAGAAGCTGATGTCTCAACCCGAAGAGTTGATGATTTTACTGAGGCCGTTAATTCCTGAGTTAGTCAGAGAAGAATTAGAGAAGTTGAAGTCGGAATTAAAAAAGGCTATCGACCTCGCGAGCAATAATAAAATTAATCGGATCGAGTTGGAGGCAAAATTAGCAGATTGGGAAAATCAAATTGCTAACTTGAACCAGCAGCCACTGCCGAATACAGAACACTTAATCCAACGGCTGATGCCAGTGGTGGGCGATCTGCTAAACCGTAAGGTAGAGGAGTCTAAGTTAGAGGTAGCTTCGGCGATCGCACCGAGAGTCAATCAAGTAATTCACAATCAAAACGGACTTGAAGAACAGGTAGTAAGAATTGAAGATAGAGTTGCAAATATTCAGCAGCGTTACCAGCAGCAACCGGAAGATTTAATCAAGCAGCTAGTACCAGTAGTTAGCGATTTACTGAACCGCAAAATTAGTGAATTAAAATTAGAGGTTGTAGAAGCTGTTGCCCCCTCAGTACAGGTAAGAATAGCTTGGGTAGAAATAGAAGAAAAAGTATTGAGCATCATCGAACGCCGACTGGCTACGCAACAGTCGCCAACTCAGAAGCCTGAAGAGATAAGGGCGATGCTAATGCCGGCAATAACTGATTTGCTGAATCAGAAAATCGATGAATCAAAATTACAAGTAGCAGCGACGATCCAACCTTTGATTGAATCAGCAATTCTTCAAAGAGAAGTTCAAGGCAAATTGAGCGACGTAGAAAGTAGACTAAATAATCTTCAGCGACAGCAAAAAACTCAGCCGGAAGATATAATGGCAAGGTTAATGCCGTTAATGATTGAGTCGCTGAACCGGAAAATTGAGGAGACAAAGTTAGAGGTGAGAGAGGCGATCGCACCTGGTGTCAACACGGCTATTCAAAACAGCGGTATTGCAGCACAAATATTAAATAATGAAACTAAGATTGTCGAAGTTCAGCAGCAAGTTTTAGCCGAGATAGAAGGGTTGATGGCAAGAATAATGCCAGTGATTGTAGAAATGCTGTCCCGAAACATCGGGGAAGCAAAGCTAGAGATAGAATCTGCGATCGCCCCGGCTGTCGATGCCATCATTCAGAATAAAAGGATTGATCAAAGACTTGGGAAGATCGAACAACAGATTGTGGCGATCGAACACCGAATTTATGAATCGACAGACTTGTTTACGGATTTACTGAAACCTTTGATTGACGAGCTGATGGTTAGCCATCACGCCCAACTACAAAAGTCGGTCATCGAATCTATTTTACCATTGTTAGATGAAGTTGTAAGTTATAATTACAGACTCAACGATAAAGTAGGAGAACTCGATCGCAAAATTACTGATGCTGAATGGGGAGGGGATCGGGAAGAATTAATCGCCCGAATTAAAATCATGTTTCCCGAAATGATGCTCCAAACAATTAATGAGTCGAGAAAATCATTTGTCGAAACGATAGCTCCGATAATTGATGAAATAATTAATACCAAATCCAGAGAAAATAGACAATCGATGGGAGTAGCCATATCGCCGGCCCTGACTGTGGGAATCAGCCACCGAATGAGTGAAGCCCCCGATGAAATTGCCATGGCGATCGCGCCGGAAATGGCCGCTGCTATCAAACAGCAAATTCATCTCAAGCCAGAAGAAATGTCGGATGCACTTTATCCGATCATCGGTAGCACGATTTTAAAATACATCGCCGAGATGATGCGGGAGATTAATGAAAAACTCGAATCAGCTTTAAGTCCAGAGGGAATTAGTCGCAAAATTAAAGCAAAATTACAGGGCATTTCTGAAGCAGAATTGCTCATGAAAGAAACAACACCACTAAGTGTTAAAGCTGTTTTTTTAATTCAAGCAAAATCGGGATTAGTAATTTCAGCAGTGCAGCATTCTGAACGCGAACAGCTAGAATCAGACATGGTAGGGGGGATGCTGACTGCTATTCGGGCTTTTGTCAACGATTGCATATCTCAGTCGGGAAATATTGCCGAGATTGATGCAATAGAATACGGCACATCTACCATAGTATTGGAAGTTGCGGGTTCGTGTTATCTGGCAGTAGTGATGCAAGGAGAAACCCGCCAGTGGTTTAAGTACAAAATGCGATCGATATTCAACAATATTGTTCAAGAATACGGAACTCAAATTCAGTCATTTAACGGCGATCCAGCAACTGTACCACCCGAAGTAAACTTGAAACTGCAAAAATTAATCGATACAGAGGTAAAAGTTAAATCTCCTAAACTACCCATTGTACCCATGATCGGTTTGGCAGCGTTAGGTTTAATTGGCGTACCTTGGGGAATTCATCAATACCGCAGCGGAGTTGCAGCGAGCTTAGAAGCAGATACGAATTTAGCATTACAATCTGCTCCCGATTTATCAGTTTATCGCCTCGTGGCAGATGTTAAAGATAAAGTATTGGAGATTTCGGGACGAGTGCCGAATCAAAATCTGCGATCGAAAGCGGAAAAAATCGCTCAGCAAGCGGCTCCACAATCAAGAATTGAAAATAAAATTATAGCCGTTGAAGTACCTCCCGATCCAGTTTTAGTAGAAGCCGATGTCAAGCGGACGGCAGCTCTTTTGAATAAAGTAGAAAGCATTGATATCTCAGCTCGCTATGCAGAGGGAAAAGTCGCCGTTGCAGGCAGCGTGAGCCAAGTGCCAGATGCTCAGAAAATAACTCAAGCTTTTGAGAAAATTCCGGGGGTGAAGTCTGTAACAAATACAGTGATAATAGGAACTCCACCGCCGCCAAAGATAATAATGCCAGTTCGCGTGTATTTCGGTGCAGGCTCGGCAAGTTTGGAGGCGAAAGATGTAGCACAAAAGCTTAGCAAAGTCAAGGAATATATGGAGAAAAATCGCACGAAGAAGTTAAGGATAGTTGGCTACAGCGATTTTAAAAGCACTCCGGTAGAAAATCAAAAGTTGGCACAGGAAAGGGCGACAAATGTGAAAAATATTTTGGTTAGACAAGGGATAAATGGCAACAGAATAGAAGTTGCTTCTACTAAGGGTCGTCCCGAAGGTGTGGAGGCCAATCAACCGCTGTGGCTGAGCAGATTGGTAGTATTTGAGGTGATCAATTAAAATTGGGAATTGGGAATTGGGAATTGTTGACTGTTGACTGTTGACTGTTGACAACTGCCCACTGACAACTGACTCTTAAATTAATCGAACTCGGCCCGAGGTAAAGGCTTGTCTTCGATCGCCCGCCAAGCATACTAACAAGCGGCCGCATCCGTCAATGCCGGCGGCTTCTCCGCAGATGGTTTCTGAGGAAAGTTCGATCGCCACCGGGCAGCCAATCAACGCATCGCGGCGGCGCAATTCGGGTAAAAGTAGCGCTAAACCGGACTTGGAGGCTGGCTTGTCTGTGGTGGAAAACATATCGGCTAGTTCGAGTAAATAGTGCCGCAGTCGATCGACCAAACACAGTTCATCTGGTACTGTACTAGCAATAGAATGCAAGCTTACCGCATTGCCGAGATCCCTTTCATCCAATCCCGCAGCCGCGAAATCTACGCAGCGGTTGAGTCCAATTCCCACAACGGCGCGAGTTTTGCCCAAAGCCTTGCCGGAAGTGGCTTCGCAGAGAATTCCGGCTAATTTGTGGCGATCGATCCAGACATCGTTTGGCCATTTCAGGCGCAGCATATCGCGACAGTCGGGAACCAAATCTTCGATCGCGTAAATAACCGCTAAACCCGCTGCTAAACTGAGCCCTGGCAACAGAGTGGGGTTGAGGTTGTCGAGTACAAAACTAACAGTCAAGACACCGCTTGGGGCGTGCCAGGTGCGCCCGTGTTGGCCGCGCCCGCTGGTTTGTCGCTTGGTAAATACTGCATCTCCGTGGTGGAGCCCGGCCGCGCGGGCGATCGCCCAACTGTTGGTACTCGGACAGGTATCCAACGAGTGTAGCCAGTGAGGGAGGTTTGGGCGATCGGGTTCTGTGGTTACGGACACGGGAGTTAAGGGCAATTCAGACAAGGTTTGATTTGTAGTATTTGATATTTAAAAGCTGATTATCGCATTTTCCAGAAGTGCCACCTCGCGCGACGGCGAGAATTCAGAGAAATTGGAGTGTAGTACAGTTTCAGCATCAGATTTACCTTACGCCACAACATCTGTTTAGCCGCAAATTTTCTTGATGTATAAGGGTTTTAGAGAACGCAGAGGGTTGATAGGAGCGATCTACACCCCATTGAAAAACCCAATTTAAAAAAAAGTTGTATTACCCCCTTGACAGTCTTGTATTACGCAATGTAGTATAAATGTATGGCGAAGGGGAAAGAGCTTCAAAGCCTTGCCCTACCAGCAATATGAACCTTGAAAACAGAATAGGAAGTTAATCGTGTCACATAATTGTGGACATTGGCGGTGTAGACTCCGGCAACAATAGCCCGATCGGGTTGTAGTACGCGGAATCAACCGCCACCCCGTCCCAACTTGAGTAATTCAAGGACACAATATTGTTCATTTTCGCGGGGGTATAGCTCAACCGGTCAGAGCAGTCGCCTGTCGAGCGAAAGGTTGCGAGTTCAAGTCTCGTTACTCCCGTCAGTCGATTTTAGATTTTAGATTTTAGATTTTAGATTTACTCCACAGGAGAAGAATCTGGGAATTGGAACTAGGGTCTAAAATCCACACCTCCTGTCGGAAAGCAAGTATCCGTTTTTCGGCGGTGGTCAAAGTCCCGTAGGCAAAAGTCAAGCCGTCTTCCCCTCTGGCGTGAAGATTGCGAGTGCAAACCTCGTCGGGACTCCCAGGTTAGGTGGCCGAGTGGTTGAAGGCGTCGGTCTGCAAAACCGAATTGCGCGGGTTCAAATCCCGCCCTAACCTCTGTTCCCTATCAGAAATTAAAAATTAGAAATTAAAAGATTAAACTAACAGTCTTTTAATTGAAATTTTTAACTTTGAAAAGGAACGAAGCGAAAGTGACATTGCAGCGTAGCTTAATGCCAAAGCGCCAAGTTCATACCTTGGTCAATGCGGGTGCAAATCCCGCCGCTGCCACCAAAAGCAGGGATGGTGTAACTGGCAACACTCTGGTCTCCAAAACCAGCATTCTGAGTTCAAATCTCAGTTCCTGTGCCAATTTATAGTGCTGTAGGCAAATGGTTTAAGCCGCTTGGTTTTCACCCAAGTGATTTGCGGGTTCAACTCCCGTCAGCACTTCTCGTGGGTCGTTGGCAGAATGGTTTTGCAGCCGCCTTTTAAGCGGATGGATCGAGGTTCAATTCCTCGACGACCTACCAAAATTTCTATCTTGGGTCGGCCCTCCTATTGGTGTGGGTAGCTGTCTGTAAAACAGTAGCTTAAAGCGTTGCTGGTTCAATTCCAGCCCGACCCATTTGTAACTGCATTTAATCCGCAGTTGCAATTTTGAGAACGTGGTGTAGCCGGATAACATCTCAGTTAATAAAACTGAAGATTGAGGGTTCAAATCCCTCCGTTCTCGCGCTCGGAGAGGTGGCCGAGTGGCTTAAGGCGCTTTCCTGCTAAGAAAGAGCGGTTTAACAGCCGTCGAGGGTTCAAATCCCTCCTTCTCCGTTTTCCCCCGATAGCTCAGTTGGTAGAGCGCTTGTCTGAAGAACAAGAGGTTGTCAGTTCGATACTGACTTGGGGGATTGCGTTGCCTTATAGCTCAATGGTAGAGCAAGCGGTTGTTAACCGCTAGGTTGTAGGTTCGAGTCCTACTGGGGCAGCCATTTTTTAAATTGCCGGGTAGACAAATTGGTAAAGTCGCCTATCTCTGAAATAGGAGTTTATGTAGGTTCAAAGCCTACCCCGGCACCCAATTATTGGGAAGTCGCCTAATCGGTATGGCACCGCTCTTTGAAAGCGGCAAAATGCAGGTTCGATCCCTGCCTTCCCAGTTCTGCTATTACCAAAGCAGATAAATTACACTCCTGTAGCCCAATTGGCAGAGGCCGCAATTTCAAAAATTGTGTTGTGTGAGTTCAAATCTCACCAGGAGTACCAAATTTTCAACTAACTTTTTACTTGCTCCTGTGGCGGAATTGGCAGACGCGGCAGACTTAAAATCTGTTTTATTTTGAGTGTGAGTTCGAGTCTCACCCGGAGCATGAACGGGATGTAATTCAGCGGCCAGAAGCCATGTTTTGGGAGCATGGAGTCGTTGGTTCAAATCCAACCATCCCGACTTTACCCCTGTGATGTAATTGGAAAACATCGCTTACTAAGAATGAGCGTCTTACAGGTTCGATGCCTGTCAGGGGTATTAGGTTTTATTCAATCTAAAATCTAAAATCTAAAATCGGTTTTGCCCCTGTAGCCCAATTGGTAGAGGCGCTAGATTTAGGATCTAGTTAGTGCTGGTTCGATGCCAGTCAGGGGTATTTGGTGACATCGCGGGTGAAGTAGCCTGGGTAGGCTTGGAGGTCTCATAAGCCTCTTAATAGCAGGTTCAACTCCTGCCCCCGCCACCAAAAATGCAGGTGTGATTTAATTGGCAACATGAGGCTCTTGTAAAGCTTTCTTGGCAGTTCAAATCCCGCCATCTGCTGTGCTGGTGTAGCTCAATTAGGCAGAGCAACTGATTTGTAATCAGTCGGTTGTAGGTTCAATTCCTATCACCAGCCCCACAATTGCGGATATGGTGTAACGGTAGCATTCGAGTCTTCCAAACTCTAGGCACGAGTTCGAGCCTCGTTATCCGCTTGGTTAAACGAGAGGTTTGTTAAATCTCACATCTTGCACCATTCTCGCTTAACAGGCTTTTCGGCCTGTTCCACAAGAAAATCTACTCTTTGTGGAACAGGCCGAAAAGCCTGTTCATAAAAGGCTGATTGACAAGGGTGCAACATCTCAGTTAAATCGAAAATCTCAAATCTCAAATCGGTTTGCGGATGTCATGTAGCGGCTAGCATCTGAGTATGCCATTCTCAGCGCATGGGTTCGAGTCCCATCATCCGCTTTTGTAGTCCTGATCTTCGATGGTAGAGCGTTTGCCTTACAAGCAGACGCGGGGTAATCTCCTGTCAGGATTACCAATTTATGGGAGTGTAGCTCAATGGATAGAGCGCCGCGCTTCGGACGCGGATGTTGTGGGTTCAAGTCCTACCACTCTCGTTGTTTTTGCTTTAATTTAAGGAGGTTGATTCCATTGAATGAATAATTTTTTATATTAAGATCGATCGCCCTTTGCGTGTCCCAATCTTTGGAGCCTACATACTTTAGTACGAGAGGAAAGGTAACGCTGTCAAAATCAGCGGGCGTTTGAGAACGGGGAGTGCATTGAACCCGGCAGGTTGGCTTAAAGGTAGCCATCCTTTAAAGAGTGTGTAGTAACTCATCGGCGGAGTCCCTCTAGTAACTGAGAAAACGCAATGCTCTGATAACTTGCACGGAAAGTACGTGAAGCGCAGCTATCCCGTAGGGAATCGCGCAATAACAAAAAACATGGGAGTGTAACTCAACTGGATAGAGTGTCGAGCTTCTACCTCGAATGTTGTGGGTTCAAGTCCTACCGCTCCTGCTGTCTGGGGTTCGTAGCTTAATTGGTAAAGCATCTAACTGGCTGTTAGAAAGATATCGGTTCAAATCCGATCGCAATCCACCACACCAATTTTAGATTTTAGATTTTAGATTTTAGATTTTAGATTGACTCCACAGATGAATCTGGGAGCTTGAACATTCATCTAAAATTCGATTTCTCCACAACTTAAGTCGGAGGGTTATATTCGTTTCGGGGTCATAGCTCAATTGGTAGAGCGCTTGCTTTGCACGCAAGAGGCCAGGAGTTCGATCCTCCTTGACTCCACTTCCGGTGTCTGAAGTCGAAGCGGTCGAGACGCTAGCCTGTGAAGCTAGTTATTAGCGGGTTCGAGGCCCGTCGGACACCTTTGAATTGATAATGGAGGTTATGATATTAAGGTATTTTTGAGAGGTTGATTTCTGAAACTTTTTTTGTTGAGAGCAGTTAATAAAGGCTAATTCAATTCCCTTTTCTAAACAGGCTTGAAACTTGCGACTATCATTATTGTGAATAGACGCTAGTTTTTCTGCCCCATAAATTGGCTCGTAATGGAAAATGCCATTTAACTCAAAAGCTAAATTTAGAGAGGGAATGTATATATCAAGCTCTGCATTTATGGCATCTTTGCGATTGAAATAAATTTCTATCTCTGGATAAAGGTTTAAAAGCTGCTCCTCAATCCAATATTCAAGCTTAGAGCGTCGATTTCCATAATTTTTATGGCAATTTTTGTAAGTGGCTGCACATGAATTTGAACAAAAATCTGGTTTGCCCTCTTGTAGTCGGTGTCTTTGTTTATAAAAAACCTTATCACAGGTAAAACAAACTACTTCCTTCGCTAGGATTGGTTTGACAAATAACGGTAAGCCTGCTGCTTTCAAAGCATTATTCCAACTTCCAAATTTTCTGACTACTGTATTGTGTGTTACTGGGCAAGGAATACTTTTATCTCTAACTTTATTTAAGGCAGGAACTTCACCGTGAGACTGATAGTATTCTTGGAACCATTTTATTAGTTGATCTTGAGTGATTTGCATGACAAGCTTTTAAAGGTATTGCCATCTTACTCTTAAATGGGGTGTGTATTAATAATAAAAATTTTTAAGAGTCGTTATACACCCAAAATTTGGGAAGCTGCTGCCGAGAGGACGGCAACCTGTCTCGAACACAGGAGTGCAGTTAACAACTGTAGGGGTTCGACTCCTCCAGCTTCCGTTATTCAACTTGGAAGATGCCGCCGAGTGGACGGCAAGCAATCTTGAAAATTGTGGTGCGACAGCGATGTCGTAAGGGTTCGATTCCTTCATCTTCCTTTTTACTACCCACCGGAAGTCAAAAAGCGAGACATCGTGCTGATAACGCGGGGATAGGAGGGGCAGTACCTCCTCGGTGGATTTCTTATGATTTTATATATAAATAAGGGAGAATTATGGTTAATTTTTTCACGAGCTTTGCTCTCATATACTGAGAAAAATTATGGGGAGGTCGCCTAAGTGGAATGGCACCGTAAAAACTTTGAAAAATTGGCTCCCAAAAGGACGATCGGGTTTTTTGAGTAGGGTAAAAAGTTGCTTCGCGACGCTCCCTGAAAACGCAAACTGGCAGCGGGTTGCGGAGGCACTGAAAGGAATTAACAGTCCGAGATGGGGGCAGTTCCCGTCTGCTGGCGGGCAGTAAGGAAGCGCGTTTCCTGAAAGTTGCTGTCGATTGATGCGGGTTCGAGTCCCGTCCTCTCCATTCAAGGTTCAAGTCCAAATCGAAGAGTTTCAACCCGTGCCCTAACAGTTAAAGCATACATACTCGGCTGTTAACCGACTAAAACCAATGCTTTACGCACTTGCACGGGTTGAACCTCAGAACCTCAGTTGTTCTTGAGGTCTAAATCGCGATCGTAGCTGCCGATTGGCCGCAGTCTGGTCATCAACTGCTTCAGCAAGAAGCCATTGCTGTTCCAAGCGGTATAAGGAGTAGCCCCTTGTCCTTTCAGGCACAAGGTTTGTCGGGCTTTGTTGTGGCAGATATTTGCCAGCAGGCTGACGACTGACACTAAGCCGAGTTCATCGACAAGGGCTTCGAGTTCATCTTGAGTCACAAGCACACCTCCAGGGTTGACTATTCCTGGATTGTACCATATAGTACCTTCCAAGGGTACTTAAAGTATACTAATGGTTACTTAGTTTCAGTTTCCTCCACGAGGTTGTATTCCTTGATAGCCGCCATGACTAGCAGAGTGGACATAGGAACTCCTGTCTGCTGGGAGATTTTTCTCAGTTTTTCGTGCAAACGCTTGGGAACTGTGACTTTAATCACAGCAGTCTCTTCTTTGTCAGCCATTTCAAGCAGTCATGTTTAGTTGACACCAGCTTATCCTCTTTCGGAGTACCGATCGCACCTTACTGCGCTCGTCTGTAGGGATGCGGGCGCAGCGCGATAAAATGGCTGCTGCTGCGAAACTGTGCGCTAACAAATAAAAAGGTCGATCGCAAATCTCTAACCAAGGGAGCGATCGGATCTATTAGTTACATTCAGAAGCACGCAGTAACCAAACAACTTAATAAAAAAGGTGAAGTATGCGAAAATTAAAATATTGTGTTATACTATTCTAGATGCGGGAGTATAGCTCAGTTGGTTAGAGCAGGTGACTCTTAATCTCAAGGTCGAAGGTTCAAGTCCTTCTACTCCCATCCCCAATAACATACGACTCACAAGGCTTTGAGACTTTAAACTGTCTCTAGTTTGTCGTTTTCCACTCATTTTGCGCTCACGATAGCAGCCAATGGCGGTAGCGGTTGGATTACTGTGAGTGTTTGCGTGGTCGGATTTTTAATGTGAATCGACCCGCCCGATCGATAAAAGTGCGATCGCCCAAGCTATTTTTAAACTGAATAACAACAGGAAATGGTGATTAGCTATGATGGCAAATCTCTCGGCGCGCTGCTATGGGGGCGATCGCGATTTAGATGCGATCGCCCATTTAATCAATACTTGCGAAAAAGTCGATCTGCTCGATGAAGGTACTTCCATCTCGGAATTGCAACAAGAATTTAACGCACCGTCCCTAGACAAAGCCCGCGATATCCGCCTTTGGGAAGATGCGGAGGGAAAATTAATCGGTTTTGCTCAGTTGTCCGTTTCTGAACCGGACGAAGTAATTGACGGTTGGCTGTGGTTTCGCGTTCACCCCGACGCGCGCGGAGGCGATGTGGAAGCAGCCGCGATCGCCTGGGGTGAAGTGCGGATGCGCGAAGTGTCTGCCATGCGGGGCGGGCGCGTGAAGCTGCGAACCTACGCTCGCGCTGAGGATTGCGATCGCATTTCTGTGCTGACAAGTAATGGTTTTAAGGTCGATCGCTATTTTTGCCGAATGGCGAGATCGCTCTCTGAACCGATCCCAGAACCGCACTTTCCCGAAGGTTTCGCGCTGCGTCAGTTCCCCGGCGAACAGGATGCGGCTGCTTGGGTAGAAATGTTCAACCAGTCGTTTATCGATCACTGGAATCATCACGATTTAACGGTGGATAAATTTAAGCACGAGTTAGCTAAACCCGATTACAGAAATGATTTAGACTTGATTGCTGTTGCTGATGACGGCACATTTGTCAGTTTTTGTTACTGCGAGATTAGTGTGCAAGAGTGCGATCGTACCGGGCGCAATGAAGGCTGGATTGCTTGTCTCGGCACTCGGCGCGGCTTCCGCAAAATGGGATTGGGACGATCGATGTTGCTCGCTGGTTTGCATCGGCTGAAAGCTGCCGGTGTGGCTACTGCTATTGTCGGCGTGGATGCTGAAAATCCATCAGGTGCGATGGGACTTTACGAGTCTGCTGGCTTCCACAATATTCGCGACAGCATTTCCTATGTTAAGGATGTTTGATTGATATTTTTTGGTGAAACAACCCGGTTTTTGGCTACCCGTGCATAAGTCCTATCTAATTATGGGCGGGCTCTCCTGCCCAACCCCTACTCCCCACAATCAAATTCATTCTTTGTGGAACAGGCCGGAAAGCCTGTTCCTGACAATAGTGCAAGATATCCGATCTAAAAAAACTTTTGCTACCCCCTTGACACTTGTGTAGTACAATTGTAGTATATAGATATGGAAAGCGCAGGACAAGCAAAAACCTGTATTTTCCGTGCAAATTCTGAACCTTGACAACTAAATATTGCTCAAAATTTCAACGAACATCAATTTGAAAGTCTTGTAACATAGACTCGATGGTCATGTTGTTACTTTATACGAGACTGTTCGGTTACAAACTGACTCGGGCAGAGTCAGATATTGTACGAAATCAGTCTAATTTTAACGAATTTCATGCGGATTCAGAACAGACAAGTTCAGCCAGATTTCAATCAACCAAAAAGGCTGAGGAAATCCGCAATATCAAACAAGCTTATCATTTAGAACGGCGCTTCTTTCAGTAAAGATTATTAGATTTCGTGAATCTTTACCGATACTGGCAATTTGCCCGCGTCTCACAAAAAGCCAAAGTCGAGAGCAGATAAGCTACTAATCCAAAATCCAAAATTGCTCTAGGAGGTATCGGTAATGGTTCACATTCGTTTTGAAGGACGTTCCTACGATCTGGCCGAAGACCAACTGGGTATCGCGGCAGGAATGAGCGACAAGGCTATTAAGGAACGTCTGGCTAATCATTTTGATGTCAAGGGATCTCGCTTCGAGTCTTACGTGCTCGATCGGCGTCCCAGCGGTGATTTAATTGTCCGCCCAGAAGCCGTTTACGGCTAGAAATTCACTGAAAGCACGTATTAGGCAGCGCACCCCAACTAAAGAAGCTTACAAACTGGATACGTTCGACTTAAAATCGAATTGTAGGTTCAATTCCTACTTGCCGCGAGGCTAAAGCTTCTCTGACTTGTGCGCGGCCTTTTATAGCTGAATTTTTTATATCTATCCGGCGCTTAAAAGTTCCACTTCGCGCCCCAACAAAGGAAGCCTACATACTAGCTCTTGATTGGGCATTTCTCTGAAAATAGAAGTCGTAGGTTCTACTCCTGCGTATGAACAACGGCTTTCTTAACTTGCGCGAAGTGACTTTTTATGCGCTATAACCTTTTGTTGTTAATTCAGGATAATAATTAAATAATCCTGTTTGTATTGAAGACTTCCGTCCTCAAGAATAAATTGGGTATTAGCCATGAGAAAAAGACTGGCAATTTACCGATCGCCCAAGGAGATAGACAGTCTGATTCATGCCTTCCAAGAAGGCAACCTGTCGCGAAGTCAATGGACGCACGAAGCACATTTAACTGTTGCTCTGTGGTATCTGTGTTATGACTCGGAGCAAGAAGCGATAAATGCGATTCGCAATGGCATTAAACGTTACAACTCGGTTCAAGGAATTGAAACCACAAAAAACAGCGGGTATCACGAAACGCTAACCCTGTTTTGGGTGCGAACTATTCGCCGATATCTCGCCGATGAAAGTCAAAATCGCTCGATCGTACATCTGGCTAACGGTTTGATTGCAAAATATGCCGATCGCAATTTACCATTTCGCTACTACACGCGCGATCGGCTGATGTCTTGGGAAGCTCGGATTAATTGGGTTGAACCAGATTTGAAGTCACTCGACTCCGAAATAGTCCGCCAGGGATTGAAATCCCTGTCTAATAGCTAAAGTCCTCTTCAGAGGACTAAAGATATTTGTTTTTGTTGGTTTTTAATCACAGAAAATACATTTTTAAACACGCATTTCAGTCCTCTTAAGAGGACTTTAGCTTTGAGCCAGGGATTTCAATCCCTGGCGGACTAAGGCGATAGGTGCAAAATATTAGGTGACACCAATGAATATGAATGTATTAGAGCGCGATTTACGTTTGGAAATGCTCAACAGTCTGCTCACCACTCCTCACCGTCAACTGGAAAAGGTGGCAGAAATTCACAAGTTAATTATCGAATTAGACCCAATTTTTTACGGTCATTTAGCAGTGTGGTATCAACGCCACGGCAACGTGCGCGATCACAAGGAAGTTTTTGCCGGAAATTTGCTGACTTCGGCGCTGACGGAACACCGAGATGCCGGTTTTATGATGCTGCAAGAGTTCCCTCCCTACGAGGTTTCACGGGTTGTGGACTTTATGAAGCAGCACCAGAATAAGGTGCCCCGCAGCGCACGCACTGCTGTCACTCGCTATCTGAAATCGCGGGAAAAGAATGCACAGTTTTTCGATCGCGCTGCCATCCGCAACCGCAAGGCGATGAAGCATTTGTACGCAACGCTGCACGTCAAGCCGAGCGATCGCGCTAATGCTATTCTGTTTAAAGACAATCCGCCGGAAGACTCTCTGGCATTCGTTTTGAAGCAGTTAGCAAAAGCGGCGACACCTGCGGAACAGGCGAATTTGATTGTTGAGTACAAGATTCCGTATACGATCGCAGTTGGTGGGATCAAACAGCTAACGCCAACGGTTTTGGCCGCGCTGATTAACTCGATGTCGCCGCAGGAAGTCATCAACAATTTGAAATCGATTCAGTCGCGCGGGGCGATGGATCACGCCGAAGTCAAGCAGTTGATTGACTCGAAGCTGGATGAAGCCGCAAAGTGCGATCGGGTTTCTGCTTACAAAGCGAGTGTTGCGGGCGCGGGCGCGAACTTCGACGCAGCAACGGCGGCGAAGCTGGAAGCGGTGACAAACGAACAGGTGAAGAAGCGCGGCAAGATTGCGAAAGCAACCGGTTTGTTGATTGACAAGTCGGGTTCGATGGAAAGTGCGATCGAAGTTGGGAAGCGTCTCGCTGCTTTGATTTCCGGCATTTCCGAGGCTGCACTGTTCGTTTATGCCTTTGACACGATGCCGTATCCAGTGCAAGCAAATGGCAGCGAATTGACAGACTGGGAACGCGCTTTCAAGCACATTCGCAGTGGCGGCGGCACAAGTTGCGGTTGCGCGGTGGAAGCAATGCGAATTAAAAAGCAGGTTGTCGAGCAATTCATTATCGTAACAGATGAAGGCGAAAACGCTGCACCTTATTTTGCAGATGCCTATCAGAATTACTGCCGCAGTTTGGGGGTAAATCCTGATGTTGTGATTGTGCGAGTTGGTTCTTGGTGCCAATATGTCCAGAAGCAATTGAAGGACAAACAAGTATCGGTGGAAACCTTTACGTTTGCGGGTGATTATTACTCCTTACCGAATTTAGTGCCGATGTTGAGCCGTCCTTCGCGGCTGGAATTGTTGATGGAAATTCTGGACACGTCGCTGCCTGTGAGGGATGACAAGTGATAGGATTAGGCATGGCTCGTGAGTTAAGCTCACGGGCAATGCTCACTTTATGGGATAGCTACTGTGCCATACCTCAAAGCAAAACATCTATCAACCCAAGGTAAAAGGTTTAATGAGAGGGTAAAAACTGCTAATCGCAAGTTAATTTATATTGGTGGTGAAATCAGGTTTCAATCCGAGATGGATTTGGAAGATTATATAGATGAGAAATTTGATGAAATATTTCCCTCGCTAATTAAAATCAAAAGACAGCATACTGTAAAAATGCAGCGATGCGATTTATTGTGCTGTACCAAATCCGAAAAGCAGCCGATAATTATTGAGTTGAAAAATGAAGAAGATCGAGGATTAGTTTCGCAGCTAACTCGGTATCGTAAAGCTATTATCACCAATAAATGCTTTGATGATAAAATTGACTATTCATTACCAGTAAAAATGATAGCGATCGCACCGAGTTTTCACGCTGATAATTACACAGACAAAGAAGCTTCAAAATTTGAAGAAGATTTTTGTTTTTGGGAATTTGCTGTACAAAATCACCATAATTCAGGTCAATTTAAACTATTAAGTCAAATTTATGAAATTTCTTACCCTGTATTTGGGTTGCCAGAAATCTCTCCTAATTTAGATATTAGCAGTTTACCTGCTTTTACTCGCAATTTTGTAGGTAGGCTCCCACCAGACTATCATACAGATTTTCTGAAGTTGCGAACTTTGCTTTTGTCTCAGCCAAAAGTAAAAGAAATGGTTAGTACCACTTACAGAAAAATATTGTATGGAACTGGTGATGGAGTGAACCACACAAAACTGGCAGAAATAACTAACACTACTAACGGAATCGTTTTATTTCTTTGGTTGCCAACAGCCGTTAATAAAAATACCAAAACACCGATAACTCGATTTGGATTTGTTTTGAAAAAAGTAGTCAACCCTTTTTCTCCAAATTCTTCTATAGAATGGGTTGTTTGTACCAAAGATACTATCAACTTAAAAGAGCAACCTCAACCTAATACATATTCAGGCATGACTAGGCATGGAATGTTAAAATGGTGTAAACCTAATATGTACTTGACGCAAGCTGCACTAGGTTATAATCATAATACTTTTTTCTTACTTTTGTATCTCCTTAAAGGAATTACTCCACCTATTGATAGCACTACTAGGGAATGGTGGGAAATTTACCAAAAGGAGACAGACTTTAATTTAGGATGGTTCATAGATTTAGCTATCAAAACCTGGAATTATCGTGTCAAGTAGAACTTTTATATACGCAGACATTCAGCAGCAAACGAAAAAAAACCCGCCATCCTTCAGGTGTTAGCATTGTAAATTATTCTCTAATTTGAGCGATAATTTCTTGTAATTCTGGATTAGCGATGGATGAGACTAACTGGGAATCCGCACCTGCCAAAGCAGCGCGTAACTTTTCCGAAGTCAGTGCGGGATATTTTTCTAACACCTGCTGTTGTGTCCATCCCGCAGCAAAGAGCCCTAGCAAAAATTCTACAGATAATCGAGTTTCTGGTGCTGCTGGTTGATTTGTTGAAGCTTTCGGGTTTGGATGAAGGAGGTTTCGCCAGTCCATTGTTTTACTTAAACGATTGGGGAAGATTCCGCCGATTATACTGCATTTGGACACAGTAGAAACACGGGCATCGTTGACTGACTTTGTAACAGTGCCACCGTAGGTCATACCATTTTAGATTTTAGATTTTAGATTTTAGATTGGGAATCACTGATGAATTAAGGGTTTGAAGCTTGGCTAGAGTCGCATTTTTTGGGAACTGGTGTCATTTCGCGATTTTGCGATTAAATTGTTATTACGATCGCAGTACAGCACTTTCTTATAGACTAGAGTAATGGGGTAGCGACGGGGCGAGATCCCTTTTTCATTTTGTCCGTTTCAATACCAAACCGCGTTAGCGCAGCCTGCCCCTACGGGGGCTACGCCAACGAAGAGGATCGCGCTAAATCTCAACCCACGGTTCAAGGAACTGTGCAACCCACAATACAACTACTTTAACTTCTTAAAACTATGGGAAAAAAGTCGAAAGCCAAAAAATCCCAGGTCAAAAAATCTAGTTTGATCTGCCAGCGACTCCAAGAAGCTCTCGATCGAGGCAGTAAAGTTTGGATTAAAACAAATAATAGCAGTTTCGGTGGCATCCCGATTAATTTGTTCGGGGAGTTTGCGGAACTTTTGGTGATAGTTCCCCCTAACGAACAGGCGGAAAATATCGATGCTTACGGACAAGTTACGTGGCTGATTCGACTCTCTGATATTATTGCACTCGCTTATCCTACTGAATACTGGTCTAAAGATAGATTAGAAAGTTTGCTGCCACCAGATGCAGTTACTTCCGAAGTAGGAGATTAACTGTAAGGTGCACCAGGTGCACCCTACTCTTAGCCGAATGGTAAGTGTAAGGTGCGCCGAAGAACACTTTACACTTACCATTTTATAAGCTGTTTTACCAGCGAAAATATAAACAACTCCGACCGATTTTTATCAGTTTAATTATTCGTTGCAAGCTGAAAGCTTCACTTTACAACGGCCACCCTCTAGTTCGCTGCAAGCGGCGAGAGCTTGAGCTTCTGCTGCTGATTTGTCGTCACCCCAGCCCGCACCTGCTCCTCCTTCGCCTAATGCGATCGCTCCACAATTATCGGTATTATAGGTCAGCGCTTCGCAGTCGTCAGCACCTCCTGATTCTTCATTGCAGGCGGCTACTGCTGCGTTTAGTGCTCCTCTCTGTGAATCATGATTCCAACTAATACCAGTGGCGCCAGAAGTCGCAGAATAAGCAGTAGCTCCATAGGTGGTCTGAGCTTTAGCTACCTGGGCGGATCCCAAAATAGGAAGTGTCAGAGCTGTCACTACAACCAACTTAGAAAAAAGCTTTGGCAGCATATTTACTTGAGATATTTACAAGGTTAAAATTATATCCTCGCTCAATATTATATTAGGATATTCCTTCGTGTCAAGAGTGTTTACAATTCTTTGTATTGGCTTTAATTAAAAGTGCGTTCTGTAAAATAAGTAAGATTACGGAGGTCAATCCATTGGCAGATATTCGCAGAATTCTCAGCCAACTTGCGGCCGAAGAAGGGCAGCTACTCGATACCCAATTCCTGGCTCCCTGCGTGCGCGGGGGAAGCGTGCGGATAAGAGTTAGCTCAATGGTTTATACTTTTCAACCGCAGCCACGCAACTTTGAAGGATGGGCTATTTTTGCGCCAGTAAATGATAGAATTGCTGCGGTAATTGAGGAGCCGAGTTTGCCGCAAGTGGCCGAGTATTTGCAACTCCTCCTCCCCGTTCGCTTGCACTTGGCTTACGTGCTGCAAGGGCAAACATGGCTGGCTTATCCTGTGAACGAATCTGATGCTAAACAGCGCACAGGTGTTGCGAAACCCGTACCAGTCCATTTAGTAACAGAAGGTTCGCAGTTTGAGCCGATTGTTGCGCGCTGGGACGGTCATTGTTTGTGGTTTGAAGAGATTGACAGGCGCGCCGATCCGCTGCCGTCTGAGGAATTGAAAGCAGCTTTAAAAAAGTTGATTTTGCCTCAAGAAGTTCGCTTTAAAGGGATGACGCCGTCCATGCGAACTGTTTACCAATTGGTGTCCCGAAATATTAAAGATTTCGATCCGAAAGTGCGGGAAGAAAAGCGCTTGCAGCGGGCGTTGAAAATGGGCGGCGGTGAATTGCGGGATTTTTTCGATCGCGAAAATTATTGGCTGGTTGAATGGACTAGCGGAACCGGAGAACATCACACTTCTGCGATCGCCAAAAATGATTTGACAGTTATGAGTGCTGGCATTTGTCTTAGCGGATTGGACAAAGACTTCGACTTGCATTCATTGGTTGGAGTAGTCGAAAATCGCTAATTCTTGATTACCATGAGTATATTTTTTCACGAACAACTTTACAGAAGTGCCGCCGTGATGTCGCAGATCAAAAATTTCCCGGTAACGGTGTGCGGCGCGGGCGCTTTGGGTGCGAATATAACAGAAAATCTCGCGCGATCGGGCTTTTGTCAGTTAAAAGTCATCGATCGCGATCGCATTGAGGAACGCAACCTTTCCACTCAACCCTATTATCGATCGGACATCGGCGCATTCAAAGCCAAAATTCTTGCCAACAACCTCTATCGCGCTTTGGGAGTCAGCATTGACGCGCACTCAAAAGAATTGACACCCGCAAATGCCGATCGGCTGCTTGCTGTCAGCGCCACAGTCATCGATACTTTTGATAACAGTGTCGGGCGGCAAGCAGTCAAAGATTACTGTGCGAGTGTCTCCCTTGCCTGCGTGCACGTCGGATTAGCTGCCGATTACTCCGAAATAATTTGGAACCAACACTATCGGGTTCCTTCAGCGGCAAATGATGACGTTTGCGATTACCCGCTGGCGCGAAACTTGGTAATGCTGACGGTTGCAGTTGCCTGCGAAGTAATTGTTACCTTTGCTGCTACCAAAGAGCAACAAAATTTAACTTGCACGATCGGAGATTTTGCAGTAAAGCCACTTATATTGTAGAATGTCGGTTGACTGTTGCCAGAAACCCGGTGAATCGAGATGGGATGCCCCATCCCATAAACCAGGTTTCTCACTCTCAAACAATCGTCAAAATTGCAAAAAACGCTTGAGAAAATTAACAGGGAAAGTATGGCAGGAACACAGACTTTTTATTATTTACTAGCAATTCTCGGTCTATTAGTTTTGACGGGCACAAGTAGAGCCAACTATGCAGCGGGCTCCGCAGTTTGCTACACTGATGATTGCCATCAACCAGTAGTGAGACACCATAAAAGGATTTTAAAATGCGGCTCGAAAGGGGAAGATGTGAAGAAACTGCAAAAGTTGTTGAACGCGCGGGGCTTGTCCGCACACCCGATCGTAATTGATGGCGTTTTCGGTCCGACAACCGAAGATGCAGTGAAAAGATTTCAGCGGCAAGCTCATATTCCTGTAGACGGAGTTGTGGGAGGCAAAACTTGGGACAGACTGTTTGCTAGTTTGTAACTTTAAGCACCGGACAACAAAGGTTCCTAAGTCAGTCGATTTTAGATTTTAGATTTTAGATTTTAGATTTACTCGATAACAGATGAATCTGGAAGCTTAAACTCTGTAATCTAATTTTTTTTCTCGACCCTCGATAGCGTCGGAAAGCAAGTACCTGTGTTTGGGTGGAGTCATCTTTGGTAATAATTAATCCTTGGGATTTGTAGTTGCACATCAAGTAGGTTTTGTGCAACTACAGATACCTAAATAGCCATCAATAATTAATGGCTAACTAGATTGGTAATGAATGAAGTTTTAGATTTTTGGTTTGGTCGATCGCACTCTCCTGAGTTTGGCAAAGTCCACAAGAAATGGTTTGAAAAAGATGCGAATTTTGATGCCAAAGTGCGATCGGGCTTTCTGCAGCAATACGAACTAGCCGCCTCCGGTAAACTCGACTCCTGGCAAGATTCCCCCGAAAATTGCCTCGCATTAATTCTACTGCTCGATCAATTTCCGCGCAATATGTTTCGCGGGACGCCCCAAGCATTCGCCACAGACAGCAAAGCTTTAGCCACCGCCGAATACGCTATTAATCATAACTTCGATCGCGAATTGCTGACTGTACAAAAATTGTTTATTTATCTCCCTTTTCAACACAGCGAAAACTTAGAAAACCAGCAAAAATCTGTCGAACTATTTCGCCAACTCAGCGGCGAACCTGACAGCGATTCACTCATTGAATACGCGATGCAGCATTTGGAAATAATCGAGCGTTTTGGGAGATTTCCCCACCGCAATGAAATTCTCGGCCGCGAAACAACCCCCGAAGAAGCCGAGTTTCTGAGACAACCCGGTTCGGGATTTTAAAGCGCGATCGCAAAACCTCGATCGTTCTGATATATTCGAGACTTGTAGAGGCGGTTTTAGCGCGCAATCAGAACCAACAGCCATCTCTTTACAAAACCCGCCGCAACCCAGCGAATCTCAAATTGAATAGTGAAATTATGTCCGGTCGAGCGACCCCGATTTTGGTAGGGGCCCGTGAGCCAAAAATACCTGCCAATAATTGACCATCTCAAAAACCCGCCCCGACCGGGATATTATGGTTAATCGATCGGACATGATATGAAATTAGAAAAGAAGATAAATTCTTGATTCAACAAAAAGTATACGAGGGTGAAGAATTTATCGAACGCCCAATCCTCAGCGGCGATACTGCACCCGATAAATCCGGTTGTTCGCTTCCTCAGTAAACAGCAAACTCCCGTCAGGTAAAACCAGCAAACCAACCGGCCGTCCCCAAGTTTTCGGGCCCGACGGATCTGTCAGAAAACCAGTCAGAAAATCCTCATAATAACCTTGAGGGCGTCCGTTCGCCGCATTAAAAGGTACAAACACGATTTTATAACCAGTTCCAGCGTTGCGATTCCAACTGCCGCGAAACGCCACAAATGCCCCGTTCAGGAATCTTTTGGGAAACGTTTTGCCGTCGTAAAACTGAAGCCCCAAAGCCGCCGAGTGCGCCTGAAACAACACGTCCGGCATTAATGTTTTAGCCGCTAAATTAGGTCGATCGCTATTGCCATTTCTGGCGTGGCGCGGGTCGAGCAAATTCGGCTTAAAATAAGTGTAAGGCCAGCCGTAAAACTCGCCTTGACGAATTCTTGTCAAGTAATCCGGCACCAAATCATCTCCCAAACCGTCGCGTTCGTTGACTGTCGTGTAGAGTTGATTGGTTTTTGGGTGAAAATCCAATCCCACCGGATTTCGCAAACCGGAAGCAAAAATTTGCGGGTTCTGGCCGTCCAAATTCATCACTTGAACAGACGCCCTCGGCAGCGGTTCGACATCAGCATTAGACTGCGATCCAACTGAGACGAAAAGCTTGCTATTGTCGGGGGAAACCACAACATTTCGCGTCCAGTGTTGGTTGTAGCCGCCGCCCGGTAAATCAGCAATTTTTTGACCAGTACCAGTTAATTGTTCCTGCCCTTTTGTGTAGGGAAATCGGCGGACTTCAGCGGTATTTCCGAGGAAAAAATAGCGATCGGCAAAAGCCATACCAAAGGGAATATTTAACCCGTTTTGGGCACTTGCAAAAGTCTTGCGAACCTCAGCAACGCCGTCGCCGTTGGCATCTCGCAACAGCGTAATCCGATTCTGCCGGGTTTCTGTTACCAAAACATCGCCTGTAGGCGTCAAAGCTAGCCATCGGGGAGCGTCTAAATTGTCAGCAAAAACGTTGACGACAAAGCCAGGAGGCACTCGCAGCACTGGCGATGCGGGAATCGGTATTACTTGAGGAGGTTTTGAGGCGCTTTCGCTGGCTCCTGGCTGCGGCAAAGTAGTTGCAACAATACGGATTGGCTGCGGCGACAGCGGTTTGGTCGGTACAATTTGATTTGTCCCAACATTTGTCACCGGTGCACGGGAGGGAATTTGCGACAGGGGGCCGTTGTCGCCCACAGCAGGGGCGATCGCATCTGTAGCTCGATCGCACGCAATCATCGGCAACAGCAGAATTAGCAGCAAGAAACGCAGGGAATACATAGCAGCGATTTCTCCACAATTGCTGGACAATTATATTATTCTAACTGCTATTCAACAGCTAAGCCACCGCCGGCGCGGTGGCTTAAGCTTAATTCCATTTACTGATACCAGTTGCAAAAAAGAATGCAATTGTATGCCTGTGATCCAAACCTTGAGCTTGATCAGTCAATCGATTTTAGATTTTAGATTTTAGATTTTAGATTGAAGAACGCGACCCCACGAATGAATCCGGGGGCCCCGGATCAAATTGCTTGATTGTCATTGCCAATTCCCAATCTCAAATCTCAAATCTCAAATCTCAAATGGTATAACCTAGCTCTACCAAAGTCCTCTCACAGGAGCCGGACGGGGAGCCGGAGCCGGAATTGGACGGGGAGCCGGAATCGGAGCCGGAGCCGGACGAGGAGCCGGACGAGGAGCCGGACGAGGTGGCGGTTCTGGGGCCGGACGCGGTGCCGGTGCTGGGGTTGCGGGACGAGCAACCGTTGTGGCTACCACCTTATAATCGGGGATCACCGCGATATTTTGTATCTGAGATCCGGCGACGGTGGCTCTGACTTTCATTCCCGGTACTAGACCAATAATTCTCAGGACGCATCTTTGAATCCTGAGAGTCCTGTACGGCGCGCTTTCTTCGCGAATAGTTACTACATCGCCGACAATACTTTTGACAAAACCGACAATGGTTGTAGTGTTTGCTGTTGTGGTGGTCTGCGTTTGGGCTATTTGAGTTGCAGGGTTAGCCATCGCAGGATTTACTGAGACCGCCGAAATTACCACCGACAGTGTTGCACCTGTCAATAATTTGATGTTCTGAAGACGCATTGAAACCTCACATTAACTGCTATTCAGGGTCGGGTTTGCTTCCGCTGCACGAAAGTCCCAACCTCTATACCTAATCCAGTTTAATCCCCAGAGTAGGAAATTTATGACAATCTCAAAAAAAGATTATCGAACAAGTATTGAAAGACTAAATTTTACATCATAAGTTCCCGATTTACAACAAGTTCAGCGGTTGGCATCTCTAGAGTGTTGCCGTGATATATTGAGTTTATTCGATCGACCGTTGCAGTTTTTTTTCCGCCCACCTAACTGTTGCTGGGGGGAACTCTACCCAAAGACAGATTGTGCTTGCCGGATAGAGCAGCGCCATAGTTTGAATAGTCGATCGCCAATCGGACATGGCTAAAAAATCAAATTAGTCGGAGGTCAAATTTAATCATTTTCTGGCACTATTTACGCATAAACCGGGTTTTCTCACGACATTCTATTGCGTAACTCCACTTAGGAGCTTATAAAAACGTTGTTGTTTTGGTATTATTGCCTAAGCTTGGTGTTGAGTTACAAGTTATCAGTGGTGGAATTTAAACTAAAAACTGTACAGCGCAGTTGCCGTCAAAAAGCCATCTCAAAATTTTTCTCATCTGGTGCGGTTGGCGGATAATTAGATAGGAACTTTGTAGGAACTGCTGGTTAGGAGTTTAGCGAACAAAAAAATGGTGAACAGCAAATTGTTATTTAATAAGCTAATTGTGCTTAGCTTGAGTGCAGCCGCGCTGTCGGTGGGCATACAGCAGCAGGCGACTGCCGAAGTGGTGGCTAATTCAAGTAATAGTGCGATCGCAGCGCAGCGGCCCACATCCGAGACAAAATTGCCCAATCTCGGAACCCCAGAACTGCCGCCCTTGGGAGAACCATTTCGTTATATTCCCCAGGAACCACAGCCTGCGGTAAATCCTATTGAGGAAGTGCGTTTAGTGCTGAAATTGCGAGAACGCCGCGTCTATGTTTACCGACAAAATAAGGTGCAAACCAGTTTCCCGGTTGCTGTGGGAAAAGGGGGGTGGGAAACTCCTACAGGCAATTTTAAAGTTATGCAAATGATCAAAGATCCCGTTTGGCAAAATCCTTGGACAGGAGAACTTATTCCTGCTGGGCCAGACAATCCATTAGGGAGTAGGTGGATGGGGTTTTGGACGGATGGCAAGAATGTGATTGGTTTTCATGGTACTCCGAATCCAGAGTCGATCGGGGGGGCGGCTTCTCACGGCTGTGTCAGAATGTTTGATAAAGACGCACAGGCTTTATTTGAGAAAGTCGCAGTTGGTACACCGGTGATAGTTGAGCATTAATTATTTGGAGATTGGGGTGCATAAAAATATCCAGGAACAGGCAAGATGCCTGTTCCACAAATACTTAAATTGGGTTGTGGGGAGTAGGGGGTTGGGCATCCTGTCCGCCCATGAAAGACTTATTGATAATGCAGCTATTGGGTGAGTTAAAACTTACATTTTGCACCCCTCTCAGCAACAGGCTTTTCAGCCTGTTACCCAACAAAGAGTTAAATAGATTGCTGATATTTTTCCAGCAACTCCGGGATGTAATCGTAGCCATCAACACCGATCGCCGGAATGATATTCGCTCGACTTTTAGCCAAAGCTTGTTTAAAAGATTCCGCCCCCATTTGACCCCGCAAAATTGTCAACAAACCAGCCGATTGACGCCACTCGATCGCACCAATTTGCTCCAAAGTATACATCCCCAAACTACCTGCAAATATCGCTTGTTCTAGTGAGTTGATTCTGTAATAAGCTTGAGCCAAGTAAGCCAAATTCAGACCTTGCAAATATAAATCCCCTGAGAATTGAGCCGCTTGCCAACCTTTGAGCAAATATTCGATCGCACCTTCAGCATTTTCCAGGGCAATTTTAGCGATACCGAGACTGCTGGAACAAAAAGCTTGACTTTGCCTGTCTCCCAATTTTTCCGATAGCAACAAACCTTGTTCCAAATAACCGATCGCACTCTCGTAAACCTCCGGTGCCACCTCCTCCAACTGCCGCGCTTGAAACACTTCGCTGTAACCCAAATTAGCCAGAGCATTTGCCTCGCCTTGCCGCTCTCCCGCTTGTCGTGCCATAATTAAAGCCCGCTGGCTGTAATTAATCGCTTCCTGATAATTTTTTTGAGCAACATAGTTGCGGCTGATGTGATTGAGATTGGCAACTTCGCAAGCTTTGTCTCCTTCGGTACGGGCAATTTCCAGCGCTTGCTTGTGCAGCAAGATCGATCGCTCGTAGGCCCCTGCTGCCTGCATCGAATAACCCAAAAGCGTCAGAATCCGAGCTTTCGCTTGAGTGCCTTCAACTCGGCGCAGCGGTTCGTCTAAATAATCCAAAGTATGCCGCAGAGCTTTACCATCAAACGAAGCGAAAATCCCGCCGTAAAGCGGAAAATATTCTCGCTGAGAAAAAGCACGCAAAATTTGCAAAGTTACTTGAAAACAAGCATTTGCCAACTGCTCGCCGCTCTTGGTAGAATTATTAAACCCACTAGCTAGCTGACTCCAAATTACCGCAAAAGTAATGTAAGTAGAAATAGAAGCTTTTGTTGACACTTTGGAATCATAAACTTGCTTGTCAAACCATGTCGCCAACGCCCGCTGCAAGCACTGCAAAATAATCGCCACTTCCACCAATATGCCTAAATCTAAATTCGATTGCTGGGCTGCGAATTGAACTACAGATTCACCTAGCGCAATAGTATTCAAAAGAGCCTGGGGAAAGGGACTGTTAACTTTTTTTGCCCAAAAAGCCCAAGGCCCATTTTGTTCGGGACTACCGGCAAATCCTAGCTGCTGCGGCTGATAAATCCAGCCCACAAGTTCCGGTTCCAAACGCTGCCAAGATTCTAAACCTTTGGCGATGCCGGCGGTGATTTGCTGCAAATCTTGTTCGGTTTCGGGATTAGCAGTTTGCAGCATTTGTTGGTGCAGAGATTTTGCCAATTGCTGCAATTGAGCGAGAGTCAGCGGATGTTCTTTATTCGGATCGATTACTTGCAATAATGCCAAGAGGCGGGCGTTAGATTCGGCACTAACTATTTGTTGAATTGAGGAGGCAATTGCGCGATCGACGCGGTTATCTTTCTGCCAGCGTTCCCATTCTCCTTGGATGGTTTTGAGAGCTCGGAGGCTGCGATTTGCCTTTGCTTGTTTGATTTCGTCTTTTTCATTTCTGAGTTGATTTTCGGCAGCATCAAGGCGTTCGCCGAAACAGCGTTCAAAGATTTCGCCAGTACCGGTGCTAATGTCTTGCACCAGCATTTGATAAACTTGTTCTTTGGAGCGAATTTGACCTTTGAGGGTGATTTCGACAATTTTGTCGATTAGGGCTAGGTAGCGATCGCGCAGTGAGGTAGAGTCTGGCATAATTTATTTTTAGTTAATAAGTTTTTATGGACAGCGCTTGCAGCTTGCACAATTTCATGCTGCTATTTAATTTTACAGCTCCTCTGGATTAATGCCCATTGCTCTGAGGCGATCGGCTAATCGGTTTGCTCGCTGACTTTCTAATTCAGCTCGCTGACTTTCTAATTCAGCTCGCTGCCTTTCAAACTCCTCTGGAGTCAGAACCCAATCGCCACTAGCATTGTACCAGCGCAGCCACAACCTCGAACAACCTTGATAACAACCTTCCCACAAACCTATACCTAATTCTAATTCCGGTATCCAGAATCTGGGTTCGGTTAAAACTTGTTCGCGGTAACGATTGCCAATCAAGCGAAATACTCTCAGTTGATTGTTGTACCGACTGAAAACAAAGTAGTAAGGAATCTGCAAAATCTGTTCGTAAACTCGCCACTTAGTAGGCGGTTTATTTCGTGTTTCTTCTGTGATTCCTAAATCCTCATCTTCAGTTCCAGGTGACAGCAGTTCTACTACTACCAGAGGACTGACATTTTCTTGCCACATCACGTAGCTGAGGCGCAATTCGTCACCTCGATAAAATCTCGGAGCCCCCAAGACGACAAACCAATCAGGTCTTTTGTACCAATTGAGATGGTTAGAATCGTAGTAGAGATTGAGGTCTGTCGCTATAAATATTTGTTCTGGCGGATGATTGGCGGGGCGGCAGGTTAGACGCAGCAGTTCGGGTTGAAAGTCGTGGAATTCGTCAGGCAAACCGGGTTCCTCCGGGTCTTCACTGGGTAGATCGTACATCGTAGGGAGGACTTTTGTCTGGGAATGCTGCGAATCCGGTACGTACATCGTCATAAGATTACCCGGGCGAGACGGCTTGAGGAGATTGAAGCGGTACGGCAATTGTAATATTATAGCGCGATGTGATTTCTTGCTGCAGAAAGTCGGTATCTTTTGCACCGGGAATCTTGGCTAAATAACAATCACGAACTGCTAACATAAAACCTTTAATTGCCTCTGGCGAATTTTGAAAGTCTGCATCTATTAGAAAATCGCGCCACTTGCTTTCATCTTCACCATAAATATCGACTAAATGCAATCCTGCTAAATACTCCGCTACGGGGTCAAGTACAAACCGGACATTCTCTTTGCTAGGGACGTTCGTTTGGATGAGGTGGAGTTTTTCTTGGAGATAGTTGAAGCGTCTATCGACATCTTGTGAATTAAATACAGATAGCGCATTGATGGCATCTGGAATCTTAGTGCTAGCGGGTCGATAAGTGAGTCTCAGGCATTCCCAAGCGAGCAATTTAGCATCTTCGTGAACGGTGATATCTGTCAATTTATTTTCTACCATGTCCCGGTTCAGTTCGTTCAGATAGGACAGCATCAAATCTGGTATATTTTCAGGTAAGTTACCACTTTTGTTGCCTTCCATTTTCGCGACCAACACATCGGCGTATAGTTTGGCAAACAATACAGTTGTACTTCGGCCTTGAATTCTGATTTCCTCTAAAAGTTTAGCCAAATCGCCGCAGGCATAATGAAATTGCGAACCGTTAAAAAGATTTAATTTCCCTAGCTTGTCTAAGTATTTTTCCATGAAAGCTGATAGTTCCGATCCCTCAATTCGCAGCGGGTGAAGCGTGTTTTTGTTGGCTTTACCCATTGTGGAATCAAGTCGCGAAGTCACAATCAAAGCATTGATGGGAAAATCGGCAGCATTAGGGTCAATTTCCTTTTTAGTTGTTTCTGCCATTTCTGAAAAGTGGTCAACAATTACTAGGATACGGCGCTGTTGTAGCAATTTTTGCAGCAGTTCTTCAGCAATGGGCGTGGGATGGTTGGTGATAGATTTTAGTTGACCGCGTATGGCTTCAAAGAAGGGATTTTTGCCTGCGGCGACTTTACTGTCTAGTTCTTCTTCAATCAAGATTGGTATCATCAGGTGTTTGCAGAGGCGTTGGGTTTTATCGGGTTCCATTGCCCAATCTGCAATTTGACAAGCGATGCTAGTTTTGCCGATACCGCCTTCACCCCAGATGAGCAGACAGATTCGCTTTTTGGTAAAAATTGCTGGCAAATCTTGACCCCTAAGTTGAG
This sequence comes from Microcoleus sp. B9-D4, assembly GCF_036705105.1. NCBI lineage: Bacteria > Bacillati > Cyanobacteriota > Cyanophyceae > Oscillatoriales > Microcoleaceae > Microcoleus > Microcoleus sp. B9-D4. Next base: position 60,482 of record NZ_JAUBTS010000026.1, on the reverse strand, counting down.
GTAGTTTTTTTTCGTCTAATTCAAAAGAAACTGGGATGTAAGTAGCGTGGCTTTTGACTGTATTTCGTTGAGCAAATTGTTCGCGGACTGTTTCGATGTGGGCTGACACCCAGAAATCTAGAACTCTGGGACGGTAAATAAAAAAACTGATAAAGGTAAGGTCGCGAATTCGCACCGGAGCACCGCCCCATGTTTCAGGTAGTTTAAATTCGTAGGGTTTGAGTGCGTCGTTGATTCGCAGCAGCCATAGGGGACGCAGCCGGAGGATTGCAAACCACAGGGAGGGGAAGAAGATTAGGTAAATTATTGTTGCTGCTACCCATTGATTCTGGGTAATTACATTGAATAAGCGGGCGTTTTGTTCGGCTTTGAGAATACTGAGGTATGCACGGAGATTTGCGATCGTTGTTTGTGAGTCAGCTTTAGGTTCTGCCAAAATTTTCAAGGCTGATTCTAAGTTTGATACAGCCTGATTTAACTCCGCTGAAGTTAGCGTCTTTGCTTTTTCTTGAAGGCTAAGAGCAATACTCTCCAAAGCATAGGTTGCACTACTACGCACATCTGCCTGAGAGTCTTGAAGCAGGGGAATTAGCTGCGGCACGGCAGCTTTAGCTTCTGCACCGATTTTCCCTAAAGCAGAGGCTGCACGGCTAGGCACAACTGGATTTGAGTCTTTCAGCAGGGGAATTAGCTGTGGCACAGCAGCTTTAGCTTCTGCACCAATATTCCCTAAAGCTTCGGTCGCACTTATACGCACATCTGCCTGAGAGTCTTGAAGCAGGGGAATTAGCTGTGGTACAGCAGTTTTAGCTTCTACACCGATATCCCCCAAAGCAGAGGCTACACTTATACGCACATCTGCCTGAGAGTCTTGAAGCAGGGGAATTAGCTGTGGCACAGTAGTTTTAGCTTCTGCAGCGATACTTCCCAAGACAAAAGCTGCACTGCTACGCATCTTTGCATCTGAGTCTTTAAGCAGGGGAACTAGCTGTGGCACAACAGTTTTAGCTTCTGCACCGATTTTCTTTAAGGCAGAGGCTGCACTGAAACGTACACTTGCATCGGAGTCTTTAAGGAGGGGAATTAGCTGTGGCACAACAGTTTTAGCTTCTGCACCGATACTTTCCAAGGCAGAGGCGGCACTGCCACGCACGTATGCCTTGAAGTCTTTAAGGAGGGGAATTAGCTGTGGCACAGCCATTTTAGCTTCTGTACCGATTTTCCCCAAGGCAGAGGTGGCAGTGAAACGTACATTTGCATCGGAGTCTTTAAGCAGGGGAATTAGCTGTGGCACAGCCGTTTTAGCTTCTGCACCGAGACTTCCCAAGGCAGAAGCTGCACTGCTACGCACTCTTGCCTCGGAGTCTTTAAGCGCGGGAACTAGCAGTGGCACAGCCGTTTTAGCTTCTGCACGAATTCTCTCTAACGCAGAGGCTGAAATGATACGCACAAATGGATCTGAGTTTTTCAAGCCTTTAGCAAGGGCAGGAATAGCAGGAGGACCAATTTTTGCGAGAACCTCGGCAGCACTTCGACCGACTAGCGAATTCTTATCCTGTAAGGCTTCAGTCAAAGCGGGGATAGCTGGTTCACCTATTTTTATTAACTTCTCAATAGCTGCATCAATTTCCCTTTCATCGTTGCTCTTTAACTTCTGAATGAGGGAGGAAATCTCTTTGGAACTAGCTTTTTGTGCGCTGACACTTTCAGCCCCAGCGCTGCGAATCAACAGCAAAGGCGATGTGAAAGATAAAAACGAGAGGGCAATTACGGCAACTAATTTTTTTCGGTAGCGCGTCGTCATGGGCCAGAATCCTTGTATTTGATGAGCCGTCTCAGCCATTTGAAAATTGTATCTACATTCTCATCACACTGGTTTAACTGGTTCCCAGGCTCTGCCTGGTAACGAGTATAATCATTTAGGATTGCTATATTAGTCACCTTCTTTATTTTTTATTCCTTAGCTATGGCATTGCAGTTTAAGCTTTTGCACGGATTTTATTCAAAGCAGAGGCTGTACTACTACGCACATTTGGATTGGAGTCTTTCAGCAAGATAATTAGCTGCGGCAGTGCAGTTTTAGCTTCTGCACCAATCATCCCCAAAGCAGAGGCTGCACTACTACGCACAGTTGCATCTGAGTCTTGAAGCAGGGAAATTAGCTGTGGTAGTGCAGTTTTAACTTCTGCACGCATCCTTGCCAAAGCATAGTCTGCACGGCTACGCACAGTGGCATCGGAGTCTTTCAGCAACAGAATTAGCTGCGGCACAGCAGTTTTAGCTTCTGCACCCATCTTTCCCAAAGCATTGGCTGCACGGCTACGCACATTTGCATCGGAGTCTTTCAGCAACAGAATTAGGTGTGGCACAGCAGTTTTAGCTTCTGCACCCATCCTTCCCAAAGCATAGTCTGCACGGCTACGCACAGTTGCATCGGAGTCTTTCAGCAACAGAATTAGCTGCGGCAGTGCAATTTTAGCTTCTGCACCCACCGACACATCTGAGTCTTTCAATGTTTTGACAAAGGCAGGAATAGCAGGAAGACCAATTTGTCTTAGAACCTCAGCAGCACTCTGGCCGACTGACAAATTCTGATCCTGCCAAGCTTCCATCCAATCAGGGATGGCTGGTTCACCTATTTTTCGTAACAGCTTAATAGCTGCATCAAGTGCCGTTTCATCGTTAATATTTAACTTCTCGGTGAGGAAGGCAATCTGTTTGCGATTAGCTGTGGGTTCGTCCCCAATTCCACCCGCAGCATTGCGAGTCAATAGCAAAGGGGATGTGAAAGATAGAAACGAGAGGGCAATTACGGCAGCTAATCTTTGTCGGCAGTGCTTCGTCATGGGCTAGAATCCTTGTGTTTGATGAGCCGTCTCAGCCATTTGAATAATTGTGTATACATTCTCATCAAACTGTTTCAGGACTCCGGGCGATCTAAATTTGTGCTTGTCTGTGGTGAAATCGATCGCCCTAAATACTGCTTAAAAAGCGGATACTTTAAGAACATTCCGCAGTCTAAGGCATAATTAGAGATCTTATATTCTATGATTTGTTTATGATTTCCGAACCCCTTACCCTCTCAACAAGCAATCCTGTTTTAGCAGCCAAAGGATTAACTCGTCGTTTTGGTGGTTTAATTGCTGTAAACAACGTATCTTTTACAGTTGAAAAACACGAAATTTTTGGATTAATCGGCCCTAACGGCGCAGGCAAGACAACTCTATTTAATCTCATGACTGGACTGATACCTGCTTCTAGTGGCAATCTGATTTATCAAAATGAAAATATTTCCCAATTGAAGCCTTATCAAATTGCCAATAAAGGTATAGCCAGAACTTTTCAAAATATCCGGTTATTTGGGGAACTTTCTGCTGTGGAAAATGTGGCGATCGCCCGACACATCCACAGTCGATCGGGCAATCCAGTTTTATCGGTGCTGGCGGGGATTTTCGGCTTGCCAGCATCTAACGCAATGGAACGCAAAACCCAGCGAAAAGCCTTAGAATTGTTGGATTTAGTCGGATTGGGCGATCGCGCGGGCGAACAAGCCAAAAACTTGCCCTACGGCGACCAGAGGCGCTTAGAAATTGCTCGCGCTTTAGCCCTAGAACCGCAAATACTCTTGTTAGATGAACCAGCAGCGGGGATGAATCCCAATGAAAAGCACAAATTAAGCGAATTTATCCGAGAAGTGCGCCAACAATTCAATTTAACTGTAATATTGATCGAGCATCATGTACCGCTAGTTATGGGATTGTGCGATCGCATTGCTGTCTTGCATTTCGGTCAGCTTATTGCTTTGGGAGAACCTGCTGTTGTGAGGAATGACCCGGCGGTAATTGAGGCTTATTTGGGAGATGAAACTTAGAAATTCTAAATGTTCCCCGGCTGGGGCGGGGAAGCGATATCTACAGGGTCGGTCTCGTTTGGCAACAGGAAAAATCGAGGCAGAGCCTCTCGCTATGCGTTCCCAGGCTCTGCCTGGGAGCGATTAACGAGTAAAATTAATAGTTACCCTTAAATGAATCTGCCAGTCCTCTTAAGATGAATTTAACTATGAGTCCGGGGTTTCAACTCCTGGCGGACTGCTATAAAAGAGACAGTTTTGTTATCAACAATCAAGTCACAGAAAATGCACGACAGCCCATCCAAAAACACCCAAAACATCCTCTTAGAACTCAAAAATGTTTCTGTAAATTATGGCGGAATTCAAGCCATCCAAAATATTAATCTCACGATTAATGCAGGCGAGGTTGTCAGTCTCATCGGCGCCAACGGTGCGGGAAAAAGTACCACATTGAGAGCGATTTCTAAAATAGTTAATTTGCGACAAGGACAAATTATTTATAACGGGCGCGACATTAGTCGCCGCCAAGCTCACGAAGTTGTGAAATTGGGAATCGCCCACAGCCCAGAAGGGCGGCGGGTTTTGGCCAAGCAAACGGTGTTGACTAACTTGGAATTGGGTGCCTATATTCGATCGGACTCGGCGGCAGTAAAAGCCGATTTAGAGCGCCAATTTGAGATATTTCCCCGCCTAGCAGAAAGGCGCAGCCAGCTAGCAGGAACCCTCAGCGGCGGGGAACAGCAAATGCTGGCGATCGCCCGCGCGTTGATGTCGCGCCCTAAACTGCTATTATTAGACGAGCCTAGTTTAGGCTTAGCACCCGCGATCGTCAAAGAAATTTTTGCAATCATTCAAAACTTGCGCTCCACGGGGGTTACAATCCTTTTAGTGGAACAAAACGCCAGTTTAGCACTGCAAATTGCCGATCGGGGTTACGTGCTAGAAGCTGGTAATATTACCCTCACAGGTATTGGAACGGATTTGCTAAACGACGAGCGAGTCAGGAGCGCATATTTAGGTTGACTTGGTTAATTTTTGGAATTTTGACCGCTTTCTTTGAAGCCGTCAAAGACGTTTTTGGCAAACACAACCTCAAAAAAAGTGACGAATATGTTGTAGCTTGGTCTCTCTCATTTTTTTCAGTCATCTTTTTGATTCCCTGGGTATTTTATACAGGAATTCCGCCATTAAACTCTCAATTTTGGCTCGCCCTATTAATCGGAGGTAGCATCAACGCTGTCACATCCCTCCTCTACATCAAAGCCATCAAAGTATCAGATTTATCCCTGACACTACCCCTGCTAGCTTTGACACCATTATTTATGTTGGTAACTTCACCATTAATTGTCGGGGAATATCCAAAAATTTTTGATTATATTGGCATTTTACTAATCGTAGCAGGCTCTTATTTATTAAATATAAAAGAGAAATCAAAAGGATATTTAGCCCCATTCAAAGCACTGCTGGATGAACCGGGGCCAAAATTGATGTTAATCGTCGCATTGCTATGGAGTGTTGCCTCAAATTTTGACAAAATAGGAGTGACCAATTCATCTCCTATTTTTTGGTTATTCTCTTTGTTTGGTACAATCAGTGTCTTGCTACTGCCAGTTTTATTGCACAAAACCCCAAATCCAGGGCGAAAAATTCTCAAACAATTGCCAATGCTAGCTGCAATGGGGTCTTTAAATGCTATTGGAGTGCTTTTTCAAATGCAAGCTTTGACATTAACTTTCGTAGTGCAAGTGATCGCGGTTAAGCGTACTAGCGTGTTAATGGGTGTATTGTTCGGTCATTTCATTTTTAAGGAAAAAGATATTCAACAAAGATTATTAGGGGCAGGAATCATGATTTTGGGAGTTTTATTTATCAGTTTATAGTTTGAGATATCCGGGACTTTGACCACGAATTTCAAAGGTGGTACAAGCGCCAGGATTTATCCGTGGAATCAATCCAAAATCGAAAAGCGAAAATCCTCAAGCCCCCGCATTTATCCGTGGGGTAAATCTAAAATCTAAAATCTAAAATCTAAAATCGATTGACGCTCATTCTCCCCCCCGAATGTAGGGGCGGTGCGACCCCTACTCCCCGTGCCCGCCCTCTCTCGGTTGGGCGGGAATGTCCGGGTGGGAAACAAGCCCTAGCCTCTATTTATGTATAAGTCATGTTATAGTAAGGGCGATCGCACTTTCTCTCACTATTTATTAAAATAAAAGAAATTAATGCACAAAATAGCAGCCACACCCGGAGGTTGGAGCCCTCAATCAGAAGGAGTAATTTTTATTCAGCAAACCCCAGCACCAATAGTATTTATTAGTGCTGCTGACACCGACATTCAAACACTCGCAGCTGCCTCATCCAAAATGCCGGCAAAATTTCCCAAAGTGCGCGCAGTAAACCTGCTTCAGTTGCAGCAACAACTAACAATTGACACCTATGCCGAAGAAGTTTTAGAACGCGCAGAGGTAATAATCTTAAGACTGTTAGGAGGGCGTTCTTATTGGTCTTACGGGTTAGAAATTCTGCGGGAAACTGTGCATAAAACTAACGCATCACTGATTGTAATGCCGGGAGAAGACAGTCCAGATCCAGATTTAATCAGCCATTCCAATGTATCGCTATCAGCAGTAAATCAACTTTGGCGCTATTTCACAGAAGGCGGAGTCCAAAACTTTGTTAATGCACTAAAATTTGCCGCCGATACTTGCCTGAAAACTGCTTATAATCCGCCCCTCCCTCAAACAGTTTCCCGCGTCGGAATTTATGATTGGGACGGAGAAGCGGGGGCGTGTTTGGCAACTTTAAAACCAGATTCAGATCCCCCTAAATCCCCCTTAACAAGGGGGACTTTGACAACTTCTTCCTCCCCCCTTAATAATGGGGGCTGGGGGGGAACTCCGGGTTTACCAACCGACACAGATCCCCCTAAATCCCCCTTAAGAAGGGGGACTTTGACAACTTCTTGCCCCCCCCTTATTAAGGGAGGATGGGGGGGATCTCCGGGTTTACGAACCGAAGCTGATCCCCCTAAATCCCCCTTAAGAAGGGGGACTTTGAAAACTTCTTGCTCCCCCCTTACTAAGGGGGGCTGGGGGGAATCTCCGGGTTTACCAACCGACGCTGATCCCCCTAAATCCCCCTTAAGAAGGGGGACTTTGAAAACTTCTTGCCCCCCCCTTATTAAGGGGGGCTGGGGGGGATCTCCGGGTTTGGAAACACGCCCTAAAGGGCACGGGGAGGGCGGGCACGGGGGCACCGCCCCTACTGTCGGAATTTTATTTTATCGCGCTCATTATTTATCGGGAAACTTAGCACCAATTGATGCACTTTGTCAAGCTCTATCTGAGCGAAACTTAGTCCCCGTTCCCGTCTTTGTGTCTTCTCTGCGGGAACCAGATTTGCAAATAGAATTGCTAGAGTATTTTCAACCTAAAGAATCAGAACCAATTCAATTATTGCTCAATACCACAAGTTTTGCCGTCTCAGGTTTCAGCAGTCAAGAACCGGAACAAAACAGCTTAAAATCCTTAGATGTTCCTGTATTGCAAGCAATCTTCAGCGGTGGCGGTTTGGAACAGTGGGAAACGGAACTTCAGGGACTTTCGCCCCGCGATGTGGCGATGAATGTAGCATTGCCAGAAGTAGACGGAAAAATCATTACGAGGGCTGTTTCTTTTAAAGCCGTACAGACTTGGAACAGCGAATTAGAAACAGATGTAGTAGGCTATGTAGCAGCGGGCGATCGCATTTCATTTGTAGCAGATTTAACCGCGAATTGGGTGAAAATGAAACAAACCCCAGCCGCCAACAGACGCATCGCCATAATTCTAGCAAATTACCCCACTCGCAACGCCCGCTTAGCCAACGGCGTCGGCTTAGATACGCCCGCTAGCTGTGTCGAAATCCTCAAAGCTATGCAGCAAGCTGGCTATCAAATTGAAAACATCCCCGCTAGCGGCAACGAGTTAATTGAACTCCTGACTTCGGGCGTGACAAATGACCCGGAAGGACGCGAATTGCGCCCTGTTCATCAATCTTTGGATTTGACAGAATATGAAGAATATTTTGCTACTTTGCCGCAGGAAGTGCAAGATGGGATTTGTAAAAGATGGGGGCTTCCGGGAAGCTATGCACAAGATTTTATAAGTAACAATAGGTCTTTTCCGATTCCGGGAATTCAGTTTGGGAATGTGTTTGTAGGAATTCAACCATCGCGGGGATACGAACTTGACCCCGCGTTAAATTATCACGCCCCAGACTTAGAACCAACTCACAATTATCTAGCTTACTATTATTGGCTGCGAGAAAAGTTGGGAATTGACGCTATAATTCATGCCGGAAAACACGGCAATTTAGAATGGCTGCCCGGTAAAAGTATAGCCTTGTCTAACAAATGTTATCCAGAAGTAGCATTAGGCGCGATGCCGAACTTTTATCCCTTCATTGTCAACGATCCGGGGGAAGGTTCCCAAGCAAAAAGACGATCGCAAGCTGTGATTATCGACCACCTGACACCGCCGATGACTCGCGCCGAGCTCTACGGGCCTTTGCAGCAGTTGGAAACCTTAATTGATGAGTATTGCGAAGCCCAAAGTTTAGATCCATCCCGATTGCCCATGATTCGCGATCGCATTCTCGCCCTCACCAACAAAGAAAACTTAGATAAAGACTTAGGAATACAACTAAATAAATCGGAATTTACAGAATTTATCACCCGCACTGATGGCTATCTTTGCGAACTCAAAGAATCCCAAATCCGCGACGGATTGCACATTTTTGGGCAGTGTCCCGAAGGTAGACAGTTGAGAGATTTGATAATTGCGATCGCCCGCCATCCCACCAACGGGCGATCGGGCATAACCCGCGCCCTAGCAGAAGACTCAGGCTACGATTTCGACCCCTTAACCTGCGATCCAACGTCGATAATTCAGCACCGCACAGCAGGCGATTTAACAGCCGAACTAGAAGAAAAAGCCGCTGAATTAGTAGATAACTTAATCGAAAACATCCGCGTTCATCCGCGTTTATCTGCGGTCAAAAATATCAAAACAGGACAAGCAACTCAACAAGAATTAGATTGGATAAAGAACTATCTTTTACCATCACTCCTCCAAACAAACCAAGAAATTACCAACCTTTTGCGCGGACTAGATGGGCGGCACATACCCAGCGGCGCATCCGGCGCGCCCACTCGCGGCAGACCAGATGTATTGCCCACTGGTCGCAATTTTTACTCAGTAGATATCCGCGCCATTCCCACAGAAACCGCCTGGAGAGTTGGCAGAGTTGCTGCTGAAACTTTAATCGAAAGATACACCCAAGAAAACGGCGAATATCCGAAAACTTTGGGTTTGTCAGTGTGGGGAACATCTACGATGCGGACGGGGGGAGACGACATCGCCGAAGCCTTGGCGCTGATAGGAGTTCAACCAGTTTGGGATGGCCCTTCGCGCCGGGTTGTAGATTTTGAAATCTTGCCAGTTTCTGTTTTGGGGCGGCCGCGCGTTGATGTTACTTTGCGAATTTCTGGCTTTTTCCGCGATGCTTTTTTAAATTTAATTGATTTGTTTGACAGTGCGGTAAAAGCTGTGGCAGATTTAGACGAATCGGCTGAAAATAACCCTTTAGCCGCACAAGTTAAAGCCGAGATTATGTATTGGGAATCTACAGGTTTGAGTCAGGAAGAGGCGCAAGGGCGATCGCAATTTCGAGTGTTTGGCTCAAAACCAGGTGCTTATGGCGCAGGACTTCAAGGCATAATTGAATCTCAAAACTGGACAGACGACAGCGATTTAGCAAAAGCTTACATTAATTGGAGCAGTTACGCCTATACCAGTACCCCCCCAACCCCCCCTTATCAAGGGGGGGCTAAATCTAATTCTTCTCCTTTACAACCAGAGAATACCCCCCCAACCCCCCCTTATCAAGGGGGGGCTCAATCTAATTCCTCTCCTTTACAAGGAGGGGCTAATTCCAACTCTTGTCCCCCCCCTTTACAAGGGGGGGCTAGGGGGGGTGAATGGGGATGTTCTGCACCCGAAGCATTTGAACAACGCCTCGGCCAAATGCAAATAGTTCTGCAAAACCAAGACAACCGCGAACACGACATCTTAGACTCGGATGATTATTATCAATTTCAAGGGGGAATGACGGCCGCAATCCGCAATTTGCAAGGCAAAAATCCTGAAACTTATTTTGGAGATAATTCGATTCCCGAAAATCCAAAAGTGCGACAACTGCGGGAAGAAATTGCGCGGGTTTATCGCAGTAGGGCTGTGAATCCCAAATGGATAGAAGGTGCAATGCGACACGGTTATAAAGGTGCGTTTGAAATTGCAGCAACTGTTGATTTTTTGTTTGCTTACGATGCTACGGCAAATTGTGTAGAGGATTTTATGTATGAAGGAATCGCAGAGGCTTACATTTTTGATGAGAAAGTGCAGGCATTTATTCAAGAAAACAATCCTTGGGCACTGCGAGATATGGCGGAAAGATTGCTAGAAGCTCGTCAGCGGGGGTTGTGGCAGAGTGCGAACCAGGATACATTGGATAAATTGAGGTTGATCGCCCTGCAAGCCGAAGCAGTCATCGAATCCCATACATAAATACTCAAAAGTCACGATCGCGGCTGCCGAGGAATGGCCGCTTGCGGTAATATCTAGTAATGTTTCGCGATCGCTGAAAGCTTTATGATTCGCCGCTACATTGCTAGCATCAGCACCAGCATCCTCAAACGTACCTGCGCCGCAGCCGCTGTATTAGCCGTAACTTTGGGATGTTCGTCAACGAAGCCGCCCAACACCGCAGCGCCATCGGGTTCGATCGAATCCGCCGTCCTAGCGCAGTCCCCAACGTCTCTGTTAGCTCAAAACCGCAACAAAACCAGAAAATCCCTCAGCGTTCCCTCTTGCCCCCAAAACGATGCCTTTACGGAGTCAGTTAACTTTGCCACCCAAGCTTCTAATTTGGCTCAATCAGCCAATTCAAAACAAGACTGGGACGAAGTAGCCGCCCTGTGGGTGCAGGCCGTCGCTTGGATGCAAGCCGTTCCCCCCGGCAGTCCCAGACGGGCGTTTGCTGAGAAAAAAGTAATCGAGTACATGAGAAACCTGGTTTATTCCCAGCAGCAAGCGGGCGCAACCCGATCGCAAGCCAGTACAGTCAGCTTCAGCAGCGATTTACTCAACGAACAACTCGAACTTTACCTATCCTACGTTGCCACAGTCGGCCCACCAGATGTTTTGATTGTCGGCAGTTCCCGCGCATTGCAGGGCGTCGATCCCAAACAGCTAAAACAATCTTTGACCCAAAGGGGCCGTCCGGGCTTAAAAGTATTTAACTTTTCAGTCAACGGCGCAACTGCACAAGTAGTAGACTTTCAACTGCGGCAGCTTTTGAAGCCCGGTCATTTGCCTCAAATGATTATCTGGGCAGACGGCGTGCGGGCATTTAACAGCGGCCGGGACGATCGCACTTTTAATTCGATCGTCGATTCTGAAGGCAGCCAACTTTTAGCCGCAGGCATTCTGCCCCAACTGGAGTTGGATGAACCGAATGTGATTCCGGTGTGTTACAGATTCCCGCAGCCCTGCGCTAACAACACTTTCCGCAAAGCGTTGGCATCTGTCGATCGACCTTTCACGGGCGGGCAAGACGCGCACCCCACAATCAACTTCCTGTCTCGTGGAACGGGCATCTTGCCCGTTGCTGAGAATGCTGCAGGCGGGCAAGATGCCCAACCCCTACTCCCCAAAATCAAATTCCTGTCAAGTGGAACGGGCATCTTGCCCGTTGCTGACACCCAACCCCTACTCCCCCCAATCAAATCCCTCTCTAGTGGAACGGGCATCTTGCCCGTTGCTGAGAATGCTGCAAGATATGAGTTAAAACCGATCGCAGCGAATGCAGCCACCCAAAAAGCACAATTGATTCCAGTCTCGCGACGGACAACAGTAGCCATCAGACAACTCAACCAATTGGCAGATTCGATCGACTCCAACGGATTCATGGCTATGTCGGGCAAGTACAATCCCAACACTTATTATAGAGAACGCGCTTACGTTTCAGGCCAGTACGATCGCGACTACGAAAACTTCAACCTCGGAGGCAAACAAGCAGCAGCCTTTAATTCCGTTGTAGCATTTACCAAAGCTCGCAAAATTCCCCTGATTTTCGTCAATTTGCCCCTCACCGACGACTACTTAGACGGAACTCGCCTGCGGGCAGAACAGCAGTTTCGGCAGCGAATGCAGCAACTCTCGCGGCAAAAAGGCTTCGCTTTCCGCGACTTGTCCCAGCGGTGGCCTGGCCGCAATGACTATTTTGTTGACCCCAGCCACCTCAACCGCTTTGGGGCCAGCGCAGTTTCTAGCCTACTCGCGGCCGATTCCAGCATTATCTGGCCACGGCCCAAATCCAGCCGCAGCGACGGGTAATACGATTTTAGATTTTAGATTTTAGATTTTAGATTCAAGAATTGGGAATGACAAATTTTGATTTTCGATTAAAGTATTGGAAATGACAGATGAGATAAGGGTTTGGAGCTTTAAAAAAATTGGATTACTTTTTGAAATTGCTATAAACCAGAGGGAGAGTCTCCGACGGGAGATGCCCTGTGCCATCGGAATAATATTTTTCCGACTACAGTGCGATCGTCCCGGTCGCGGCAATTCAGTCTAAAATCTAATAATCTAAAATCTCAAATCTCAAATCTAAAATCGATAGGTTGTGCAACTAAAACAAGTAATTATCGCCCACAAAGCCAGAGATACCCTCAGCCAGCGGTGGGCAGAACAGTGTGCCCGCCAATTAGAAAGTCGCGGGTGTCAGGTTTTAATGGGGCCGAGTGGCCCCAAAGATAACCCGTATCCGGTGTTTTTAGCTTCTAGTAACAGCCCAATTGATTTAGCGGTAGTTCTGGGGGGCGACGGTACTGCCCTAGCAGCGGCGCGGAATTTGGCGGCTGACGGCATCCCGATTTTGGCAGCGAATGTGGGGGGACATCTGGGTTTTTTAACCGAGTCTTTTGATGATTTCCAAAATACTGAGGAGATTTGGGACAGACTTTCGGAAGACAGGTATGCTGTGCAGACGCGGATGATGTTGCAGGCAACAGTTTTTGAGGGAAACAGAAGCAATCTCGAACCCCAAAGCGATCGATTTTTGGCACTCAATGAAATGTGTGTCAAACCTGCTTCAGCCGATCGAATGCCGAGCTGTATTCTAGAAATGGAAGTTGACGGCGAAGTAGTCGATCAATATCAAGGCGACGGTTTAATTGTGGCAACTCCCACCGGTTCGACTTGCTACACCGCATCTGCCAACGGGCCGATTATGCACTCGGGAATGGAGGCGATCGCCGTTACTCCGATTTGCCCTTTGAGTTTATCAAGTCGGGCGATCGTCCTGCCGCCCGGTTCAGTCGTCAGCATTTGGCCTTTAGCAGATTACGAACTCAGTACCAAACTCTGGACAGACGGCATTTTGGGTACTGCAATTTGGCCAGGACACCGCGTAGACGTGCGGAGGGCGGACTGCGAAGCCAAGTTTATCATTTTGCGGGAAAACTATTCTTATTTCAACACTTTGAGGGAAAAACTTCACTGGGCAGGAGCCAGAATTCGGTACAGCAACAATCACCGCAATTAATCCGAATCATTCAATAGACATCGCAAGAATTGCCAGTCTTGAACAGGCAGGATGCCTGTTCCACAATAATAATTATTGAAGAGGTATAATATCAACCCGCATTAACCTGTAGGGGCGAGTAGGCGTGAAAAAACCTGTTAAATCACCAACAATAGAACTCTTGCAAAAATACAATGCACCCCACCCCAACCCTCCCCTTAGTAAGGGGAGGGGGCAAGATTATTCTTGTTTCCCCCCTTAATAAGGGGGGACTAAGGGGGGTGAATTTGACGAGAGCAAGATATCTAATCTAGATACAAAAACCGCCATCAGCCAACCCATAATCTCTGTACTTTGTTAAGATCGCTCAATATCTTGACAAACAGCCTGATCTATGCAGATTTTCAAAAAATCAACCCGACCTTTCAACCCTCAAGATACATATCCCTGTCCCGTGTGCCGCACCGGTCAAATTTCCACCATGCCGATGATGGACGCCCTAGCTTGCAACTTCTGCCAGCACATTTATACCGCAAGCGTTGAAAGACAATCGCTCCAAATGGCCGATCGCCAACCACCCGTAACTTGGCACTGGAACGGCAAACAGTGGATAGGAGCCCACCTCGAAGGCGTAGAATTCGGATGGCCCTACTTTGCAGCGGCTATTGGTCTAATTTTCCTTCCCACTACCTTGCTGGGACTTTCAGCTTACTATTTTCCCCCGGTTCCCGGCAGCCGGTTGTCGTGGCTGCCCCTAGCTTGGACAGGCTTAGCTTTTTTGTCCCATTTAGGAATCGTGCTGTGGTTGATAGGTGAATTTTATCAATTCCCGGTAGTAACTTACTTCAGAGCTTGGGGGCGCAGGATAAGCCGGCGCTAACTTAAATGCTGTCTAACAGCCGATCGTCCTCGGACGTTGCACCGACATCGATCCAGGTAAAATTAGAGGCGATCGCAAAATTAAATTCCCAATCAGCACTTAAGCAGCTATAATCGTTAGCTATTCTAAATAGTCAAAAGCAAACGCATTGCGATTTGTGAGGAGAGCGATGAACATACTTGGAATCTCGGCGTATTATCACGACAGCGCCGCAGCCTTAATTCGCGACGGAGAAATTATAGCAGCAGCGCAGGAAGAAAGATTTTCCCGCAAAAAGCATGACGCCAGATTCCCTAAGAATGCGATCGCTTATTGCTTGAAAGAAGCGCAAATAGATTTGCGGGAACTCGATCAAATAGTCTTTTACGACAAACCTTTAGTCAAATTCGAGCGCCTTCTCGAAACCTATTTAGCCTACGCACCCCAAGGTTTTCGCTCTTTCCTAGCCGCCATGCCGATATGGCTCAAAGAAAAGCTTTACCTCAAAACCATGCTCAAAAAAGATCTGGCAGCAATAGCAAACTGCAAAACAAATAAACTGCCATCTCTGCTATTTACCGAACACCACCAATCCCACGCAGCATCGGCATTTTTCCCCAGCCCCTTTGAAAAAGCAGCCGTTTTGTGCCTCGACGGCGTAGGCGAGTGGGCCACAACCTCGGTTTGGTTGGGAGACGGCAACCAACTGACACCTCAGTGGGAAATCGATTTTCCCCACTCCTTGGGTTTGCTTTATTCAGCTTTCACCTATTACACCGGCTTCAAAGTCAACTCTGGTGAATACAAACTCATGGGTTTAGCACCTTATGGCGAACCCAAGTATGTAGACAAGATTCTCAACTATTTAATCGACCTCAAAGATGACGGAACTTTCCGTTTGAACATGGATTATTTCAACTATACTGTTGGCTTAACCATGACAAACAAGAAGTTTGACGAACTGTTTGAAGGGCCGCCACGTCAAGCTGAAGGAAAATTGACTCAGCGAGAAATGGACATTGCCGCTTCCATTCAAGTTGTTACCGAAGAAGTTGTTTTGCGGCTTTGCAGAACAGTTAAAAAAGAATTGGATGTCGATTATCTTTGTCTTGCCGGCGGCGTTGCTCTCAACTGTGTTGCTAACGGCAGACTCTTGCGGGAAGGTATTTTCAAAGATATTTGGATTCAGCCGGCAGCGGGAGATGCTGGCGGTGCTTTGGGCGCGGCTTTGGCGATTTGGTATCAGTATTGCGAACAAACTCGCACTGTGAGCGCGAACTCGACAGCAAATAGTATAGAAGCCCTCAAGACTGAACTTATCACTACAAACTCAGCGGTTGAGGAGAGGACTGAAGTTCTCACAGCCAACCAAGCGGTGGCAACTGTGGCGAAGTCTGTTGCTCATTTAACTTGTCACGATCAAATGCGCGGCTCATATTTGGGCCCAAGGTTTACTGACGCAGAAATTCTCGAATATTTGGATGCTGTCAAAGCTAGCTATCATCGATTGGACGATGCCGAATTAATGCCGCAGTTGGCGGAAATTTTGGAACAGGGAAATGTGGTGGGATGGTTCCAGGGGCGGATGGAATTTGGGCCGCGGGCTCTGGGTGGTCGATCGATCATTGGCGATCCCCGCAGTGCTAAAATGCAGTCCGTGATGAACCTGAAAATTAAATATCGGGAATCTTTTCGACCTTTTGCTCCGTCAATCTTAGCCGAGCGAGTTGCGGATTATTTCGAGATTGACCATTCTAGCCCTTATATGCTATTAGTAGCACCTGTCAAATCCAGTCTCCGCATTCCGATGACTCCCGAACAAGAGCAGTTGTTTGGCATTGAAAAGCTCAACATTCCGCGATCGGAGATTCCGGCTGTAACCCACGTCGATTACTCGGCTCGCATTCAAACGGTTCACAAAGAAACCAATCCTCGCTACTATGACTTAATCAGCCATTTTGAAAAGCGATCGGGCTGTTCTATTGTGGTAAATACTTCTTTCAACGTCCGAGGCGAACCCATTGTTTGCACTCCAGAGGATGCTTACCGCTGTTTCATGCGAACCGAAATGGACTATCTGGTTTTGGAAAATTACTTGCTTCCCAAGTCCGAACAAATTCCTTGGAAACAAGATGATGCTTGGAAAAATGAATTTGAACTAGATTAGTCATGAGTCCTTAGTTATTAGTCATTAGTTATTAGTTATTAGTTGGTACGAATAACTAATAACTAATTACCAATTCCCAATTACCAATTCCCCATTTCTAATGAGCGACGAAATTAAAAAACTCGACAAAAAAGGCTTGCGCGATTTCGGGCTGCTAATTGGCGGCTTGATTGCAGTGCTGTTCGGTTTAGCAGTACCTTTACTGCGGCGGCATTCTCTACCTTGGTGGCCTTGGGCAATCTGCGGAGTGATGGTGCTGCTAGCATTGGTGGCGCCGAAATCGCTTAATCCCGTTTATCACGCGTGGATGCGCTTTGGAATTATTCTTAACAAAATCGAAACGCCGATCGTCCTAGGGATAGTTTTTTACCTGATAGTTTGGCCGATGGGAGTGATCAAAAACATTTTCGGCGAAGATGCCATGCGGCGCAAACTAAATCCGAAAATGGATACTTACCGCGTCCCCAGTAAAGCAAGAACAAAAGTTAGTATGGAGCGTCCTTTTTAAGTGTTTGAAGCAACTTTAGATTTTCTCAAAGATTTGTGGGCGTTTATGAAAGAACGCCAAAAGTATTGGCTGTTGCCGCTCATTGTGACTTTAGTCTTTTTGGGAGCTTTGATTGTATTGAGTCAGGGTTCTGTGATTGCTCCATTTATTTACACGCTGTTTTGAAATAATGAGCAAGTTGAAAAATTTGGGTGTCAATTTGGGTTTGACACTCGGCGGTTTATTGATGGGGGTGGTAATTGGTGAAATTGGATTGCGAGTTGCTAGGATTGAAGGCTATCCAAAAATAGGAGATTTCGTAGACTCGGCGCCAACTCGTTTCCACACTTCCGATCCGAATTTGGGCTGGAAGCTGAAACCGGGTGCGTCGGGGGAGTGGAATGGGGAAGGTGCGAGTTTTGTGCAGGTGAATAGCGAGGGTTTGCGCGATCGTGAACATACCAAAGCAAAACCTCCAAATACTTTGCGCGTTGCGGTTTTGGGCGATTCTTTCACCGAAGCAATTCAGGTACCTATCGAACAAACTTTCTGGTCAAAATTGGAACGAAAGTTAGGCAACTGCGAAGCTGTTAAGGGACGCAAAAATGTTGAGGTAATTAATTTCGGGGTGCAGGGCTACGGTACTGCTCAAGAATTAATTATGCTGCGAAAAAAAGTGTGGGATTACAATCCTGATATTGTAATTCTTGCTTTTTTTATTGGCAATGATGTGATAAATAATTCTCCGAAACTGGAATACGATCGCTACCGACCATTTTTTGCTTATGATGCTAGCGGCAAGTTAGTACCGGATATGTCTTTTCGCAACCTGCCGCCGATCGATCGCAACGAAAGAGCAGTTTCCTTTGTAGACAGGATGCCAAGTTGGCTAGTCAACAATTCGCGCATTTTGCAGGTTATTAAAAAAGTAGACTTAGAAAGGAAAAAGCGCGAGTTATCTGAGGATTTTACCACTTTAAGTACCCAAAACCTCAAGGAACCTCAGAATGCAGCTTGGCAAGAGGCTTGGAGGGTGACAGAGGGTTTGATTGTGATGATGCGGAATGAAGTCGTGCAGAAAAATGCTGATTTCTTGGTTGTGACGATCGGCGATCCGATGCAAGTTACACCGGAAGCCCAGAGGCGAAAAGATTTTATGACAGAGAACAACATTCAGGATTTGTTTTATCCCGAGAGGCGGCTGGAAAAATTGGGCGCGCGCGAGGGTTTTCGGGTACTGAATTTATCCGAACAGATCCAAGGTTACACTGAAAAATATCAAGTCTGCGCCCACGGTTTTGAGAATTCTGTACCCTGTGGAGGTCACTGGAATGAACTCGGACATCGGCTGGCTAGTATCCTGATTAACCGAAATTTGTGCCAACAACTGAAGCAGTCTCAACTCCCCAAAAAACAACCGTAATCAGTCAAATTTCATGAAAGATTCAACTGCGCTGAAAAAAGGCAAAAATATATTAATTATAATCGCGGTTAATTTGGCGATCGCCTTTATTTGTCTGGAAGCTTTGTCGCTAGCTTTTTATTTTATTAACCAAAAGCAGTTTTTTTATACCCGAACTAAAGCCAAAGAAAAAGTAGTAGAAGATATTGAAAGGATCGGCATTAGACTTGATGAATCAATCGTAGAAAGACTGCACCCACTTTTTGGGTATGTACTCAAACAAGGTGCTTTCACCAATGAAAAATTAAAGTTAAAAGTCAACAAACACGGCTTTTTTTCACTATACGAATATCCGTTTATTAAAAGTAATAAAAATCAAGTTATTATCGGAGTTTTTGGCGGTTCAGTTGCGAATAATTTTGCAGTTGATGAATACGT
The DNA here is from genome assembly GCF_036705105.1 of Microcoleus sp. B9-D4. NCBI lineage: Bacteria > Bacillati > Cyanobacteriota > Cyanophyceae > Oscillatoriales > Microcoleaceae > Microcoleus > Microcoleus sp. B9-D4. The sequence continues at coordinate 41,652 of NZ_JAUBTS010000026.1, read as the reverse complement.
AAATCGCAGATTGTCTAACAAATTGAAGACTTATCCAGAATTTGCAAACAAGGAAATTATTGTTTTAAATTTTGGGAATGGTGGCTACAAACAGCCCCAACAATTATTAGTTTTAAATTACTTTTTGGCGTTGGGTCAAGAGTTAGATTTAGTCATCAATATTGACGGTTTTAATGAAGTAGCACTGTCAAATTTAAACAACAAAGCCCAAGTAGAAATAGGAATGCCCAGCGTTCAGCACATACAGCCTCTGACGGGTTTAGCAAACAATAACTTGTCACCGGAAGTGATGAGCTCGATCGTGCAAATTAACGAAAACAAAAAACAATTGAAAGCAGGTATTGACAAATTGCAAACTTGTCAGATTGCTTTGTGTCACGCTGTCACCTCGCTACAGGTGAAACAATTAGTCAACAATTACCAGCAAGCAGTTGTCAAGTACGATTCGCAAGTAAAACAATCCAACTCCGACACGGCAAATAGCGGTATAGTCTACATTCCCAAAGCTGACTTTGTTTTACAGGATGCCGCTGCTTTTGACAAAATGGCATCGATGTGGTACCAATCGTCGATCGGGATGAATCAAATTTTATCAAGTAGAAAGATTAAGTATTTTCACTTTATCCAGCCCAACCAGTATTATCCCACTCAGCGAGCGTTTACCGCCAAAGAAAACGAAATCGCGATTAACAAAGAGAGTCCCTACATTGAAGGAGTGAAAAAAGGTTATCCGGTGTTGTTGTCCAAAGTCGATGATTTGCAAAAAGCTGGGGTTAATATTTTTAGTGCAGTGAATATTTTAGACAATACCAAAGAAACGGTTTACAAAGATGCCTGCTGCCACTATAATTCAGTCGGAGACGAACTATTGGCAAACTATGTTTCTAGTTCTATTATTAAAGTAGTAAGAGAATCGAAATAGAGGTTTATGAAAGATTTAAAATTTCTCAAAAGAGGGCAAGAATTCCTCAAGATAACTTTGATTAACTTAGCGCTTTTACTGGTTTTCCTCGAAGTCGGTTCCTTGGGATGGTATTTTCTCAAGCACAAGCAATTTTTCTATGCTAGAGAAAAGGTGCAAAACAAGTCGGATTTAGGAATTAATTTAGAAGGAGTGCGGCTGAATCAGTCTATTGTTGAAAGGTTTCATCCTTTTTTTGGATTTATTCAACAACCAGGCCCCGATTTTCGCCCTGGTTTTAAGGTTAACAACTACGGATTTATCTCTCCTTATGATTACCCTTTGAAAAAAACCAAGAAAAATCAATTTATTATCGGAGTTTTTGGCGGTTCTGTGGCTTCTAATTATGCAGTGTTTGAAGTTCAAAACAAAATTTTGCCTCAATACCTCAAGCAGCTTCCGGGTTTTAAAGATAAAGAATTTGTAATTTTGTCTTTTGCTACCGGAGGCTACAAACAACCCCAGCAATTATTAATTCTAAACTATTTTTTGGCTTTAGGGCAAGAACTGGATCTGGTAGTCAATATAGATGGTTTTAATGAAGTAGCACTTTCTAACTTAAACAATAAAAATCAAGTCGATTTGACAATGCCAAGTATTCAGCACATTTTGCCGCTGACTAGCTTGGCGAATAATAGCCTTTCTACAAAAGCGATGAAAGCAACTATCAGAATCCAAGAAAATAAAGCTAGGATTAGTCAGGGTTTGGAACGTTTGCAAAACTGCTCTTTAGCTGCGTGCGATGCTTTGACTTCTGTTTACGTTCAAAATTTAGTTAATAACTATAAAACCGATGTCATTAAGTTTGAACAAGAACGGACTAAACAAAAAAAAGATGACGGCGGCAGCGTTATTTATATCAATACTAATAAGTCAGTTTTACCGGATTCAGCCGCTTTTGAACAAATGGCCCAGAATTGGGTAAAAAGTTCAATTTTTATGCACAAAGTTCTGTCTGCTAGTAATGTGCCTTATTTTCATGTTCTTCAGCCTAATCAATATTATCAGACGAAAAGGGTGTTTGGTGAAGCCGAAAAGCAGATTGCTTTTAATAAGGATACTCCTTATGCTAAAGCTGTGCAAATTGGATATCCGGCTCTTTTCAAGAAGTTTCCTAATTTGGAAAAAAATAATATCAATCTAGTGAATGCTGTCAATGTTTTTGACAAGACTAAAGAGGCAGTTTATGTAGATAGCTGCTGCCACTACAATCAAGCTGGAGAGGTAGTTTTTAGCAATTATGTGGGCAGTTCTATTCTGGAATCTTTGCGGAAAGATGAAAGAAAAAACAAGAAGTGATATTATGTCTGGTTGATTCGTTATTGTACAATTGGCGAACTCGTAGGGGCGGGTTCACCAACAATATATAATGATAACCAACAATATATAAAAACCCGCCCCACTCACTCACCAATAATTCACATCAACCTGATATTTATATTTAATTCCTAAATGTAGGTGATGATTTATCGTTGGGTGGGGGCGGGTTTTTGAGATTGTTTGTTTCCGGCGATGATGGTTGGTGAACCCGCCCCTACGGGTATTATGTCGATGGATTAAAATTACATGGTTTTTAGTTTTGGGTTTTTGGCTGGCTGGGGGAGCGATCGCCCGCTGAGTCGATCGGCATTACCAAGACTTTATCAACTCGGTTCCCGTCCATATCGACTACTTCCACACGCAAACCGTTCCACTCAAAATGCTCGGCTGCTGTGGGAATCTTGCCCAAATTAGTAATCACAAAACCGCCCATTGTGTGGTAACTTCCTTTGTGTTCTGCTGACAATTCTTCGATTCCAAATATCTCAAAAAAATCTTCGACTGCTAGCATTCCGTCTAACAGCCAAGAACCGTCTTCGCGCTGCACGGCTTCCGGTTCGTCAGCATCTTCAATCGAGGGAAAGTCGCCAACGAGTTCGACTAAAATGTCGTTGACTGTAACCAATCCTTGAATGACGCCGTATTCGTCTACTACCAAGGCAATTTGATTGCTAGATTGTTTGAAAAGTTCTAATACTTTTAAACCCCGCGTGCTTTCCGGTACAAATAACGGTCGTCGTAAAGAAGCGCTTAAATCTAGGGGTTGACCAGTTAAAGTCCGAGACAGCATATCAGTAACGTGTACTAAACCGACAACGTTGTCGAGCCCTCCCTGACAAACGGGAAACCGAGAATGACCACTGCCGAGCATTTTTTGGCGGTTTTCTTCCACTGAGTCGTCGAGGTCGAGCCAGGTAAGATCGGGACGCGGGGTCATTAAGGCGCTGACTCGCCGATCGCCCAAACGAAACACTCTTTCCACCATATCTTGTTCGGCTTCTTCAAAGGTTCCGGCTTCGGTGCCTTGCTCGATTAAAACTTTAATTTCCTCTTCTGTAACTTGCGGTTCTGTCGAGGGCGATATCCTCATCAGTCGCATCACTAAGTCAGTGGAATAACTTAACAGATAAACCGCAGGAGCGCCAATTTTTGAGAGCATTCGCATGGGAATTGCTACGCTTGAGGCGATCGGCTCCGGGTTGTTGAGTGCCAGCCGCTTTGGCACGAGTTCACCGATAATTAAGGTCAGATAAGTGATCGTTAAAATTGCTACTACTGAGGCGATCGTCTGAGAATAAGGCGCGAGGGCAGGAATCATGCGTAACAAAGGCTCTACCCTTTTAGCAATTGTCGTTTCTCCGAAAGCGCCCGACAGAATGGCCAGCATCGTAATCCCGATTTGAACTGTCGGTAAGAACTGATTGGGGGCATTAGCCAGATCCAAGGCTACGCGGGCATTGGCTGAACCTTGGTTGGCCATCTGTTGCAGTCTCACCTTCCGTACAGAGATGATGGCCATCTCTGACATCACAAACAAGCCATTGAGGAAAATTAGCAGGAGAACAATCAGAATATCGGTACTTGGGGACATTTCTAAAATTTTCGGTAGTAACGGCAAAGCGCTGTGCCCGGTTAGTCGATTTTAGATTTTAGATTTTAGATTTTAGATTGACGACGCCGCCAGTATCTGGGGGATTTCCCTAATGTCTAAAATTCTTCGATCTTCACAACTTGAGTAGGGGGCTTGTATCCGTCTTTGGGTGCAGTCACAGGAGAGGTCTGGAAGCTGCGAATCTCGATCGCAAAATCGAAATTTTTTCTAAACCTGTCACTAGATTAACGGAACTGGCTCGATCCCGATCGCTGGATCGACACATTAAAGCAGAAATCTATCTCCAGTTAAGTTCCCAGCCGTCAACAGCAGAGCGGCACAATCATGGATGTTTGTCGTACAATCTCCTTAACAGGCAAAGGGAAAGAGCCTTCGCCGATCAGGGATTAAAATTAAAAGCGCATGACTTTCTCTTCAATAATTCGTACCCTGGGGCGATCGCCCCTAGCAACAGAACTTCTCAACAAGCTCAAACGCCATCGCTGCTTGCAACTGTCCGGCATCGCCCGTTTGCCCAAAGGTTTAGTAGCTTCCGCCCTCGCACAACAAGAAGGGCGGAGTTTACTGGTAGTGACAGCAACTCTAGAAGAAGCCGGCCGTTGGGTGGCAGGGCTGGAGGCTATGGGCTGGCAGACTGTGCATTTTTACCCCACTTCGGAGGCTTCGCCCTACGAGCTATCTTACTCCGACGAGAACGAAATGACTTGGGGACAAATGCAGGTGCTGGCGGATTTGGTCGAGAAACGAGAAACAAACGCTAATTCTAAGCCGATCGCGATTGTAGCTACCGAAAGAGCTCTCCAGTCTCACTTGCCGCCGCCTGCTGCTTTTGAACCCTACTGTCTGACGCTGAAGCGAGGTGCGGTTCAAGACTCGAAGATACTTGACCGCCAACTGGTGTCGATGGGGTACGATCGGGTGAATCTGGTAGAAATGGAGGGCCAGTGGAGTCGCCGGGGTGATATTGTCGATGTCTTTCCGGTAGCGGCGGAGTTGCCGGTGCGCCTGGAATGGTTCGGAGATGATTTGGAGCAAATTCGGGAGTTTGACCCGTCTTCCCAGCGATCGCTCGATAAGGTCGATCGGTTGGTGTTAACCCCTACTAATTTTAACACAATTATTAAAGCAGTTTTATCTGAAAAAAAGGTTGACGAAATCAACCACATAGGCTCGGTTGACACAGAAAATGAAGCAGAAAAATTTGTCCGCAGGCTGTTGGGTTTAGCGTTCGAGCAACCTGCATCTTTGTTGGATTATTTGACTGAAAATACTTTAGTTGTTATTGACGAACCACAAGGGTGCGAAGGTCACAGCGACCGCTGGTATGAGAATGCACAGGAACAGTGGAATAATTGCAATCGGGAATCGGCAGTTGCTGGTGAGGAAACAGAAAAATTGCCAATTGCTAATTTGAAAGTTCCGAAAATTCACCGTACTTTTGCTGAATCTATGGCAGATCTCGCAGCTTTCGAGCGGCTAGAACTTTCAGAATTGGCAGAAGATTCTACGGCTAAAAAACTTCAAAGCTCTGCGGAGAGTGACCAGCTACCGTCTGCGATTAATTTGGCTTCTAGGCCTGTGCCGGTGATGCCTCACCAATTTGCGAAGCTGTCTCAAATGCTCAGGGAAGAGCGCGATCGGGGTTTTACCATTTTTCTAGTTTCTGCTCAACCGAGTCGATCGGTTTCTCTGCTGTCGGAACACGACTGTCCGGCTCAGTTTGTGGTGAATCCGCGCGATTTTTTGGCGATCGACAAGTTGCAACTGCAGCACGTTCCGGTTGCTTTGAAGTACAGCGGGCTGGCAGAATTGGAAGGTTTTATTCTGCCGACTTTTCGGATTGTGTTAATTACCGATCGGGAATTTTACGGTCAGCATTCTCTGGCTACTTTTAGCTACGTCCGCAAGCGCCGTCGCGCTGCTTCTAAGCAAGTAGATCCGAATAAATTAAGCCCTGGTGATTATGTGGTTCACCGCCAGCACGGAGTGGGCAAATTTCTCAAGTTGGAACGTTTGACGATCGATCGCGAAACTCGCGAATATTTGGTGCTTCAATACGCTGACGGTACTCTGAGAGTGGCGGCAGATCAATTAGGCGCTTTGTCCAGGTTTCGGACTGTAGGCGATAAAGTACCGGATCTCAACAAGCTGACAGGTCAAACTTGGGAAAAAACTAAAACTAAGGTTCGCAAAGCTGTTAAGAAATTGGCAGTGGATTTGCTGAATCTTTATGCTAAAAGAGCTAAACAAACGGGTTACGCTTTTCCTCCTGATATGCCTTGGCAACAAGAATTAGAGGATTCTTTTCCTTACCAGCCAACGCCGGATCAGTTGAAGGCAACTCAGGATGTCAAACGCGACATGGAGGGCGATCGACCGATGGATCGCTTGGTCTGCGGGGATGTCGGTTTTGGTAAGACAGAAGTGGCTCTGAGAGCGATTTTTAAGGCGGTTACGGCGGGCAAGCAGGTGGCGTTGCTCGCGCCGACGACGATTTTGACCCAACAGCACTATCACACGCTCTCGGAGCGTTTTTCCCCTTATCCGATCGAAGTTGGTTTGCTCAATCGCTTTCGCACTGAAACCGAGCGCCGGGAGATTCACAAGCGTTTGGCGACTGGGGAATTAGATGTGATTGTCGGTACTCAAGCTGTTTTGAGCAAAGCGATTAAATTTCGGGATTTGGGCTTGTTGGTGGTGGATGAAGAACAGCGGTTTGGAGTTAAGCAAAAGGAAGCGATTAAATCTCTCAAAACAGAGGTAGATGTTCTGACTTTGACAGCAACGCCGATTCCCCGGACTTTGTATATGTCGCTGTCGGGGATTCGCGAGATGAGTTTGATTTCGACTCCGCCTCCTTCCAGACGCCCGATTCAGACGCATTTGGCTCCCTATAACCCGGAAGTTGTGCGATCGGCAATTCGTCAAGAATTGGACAGGGGCGGTCAGGTTTTTTACGTGGTGCCACGGATTGAGGGGATTGATGAGTTGGCCGTTCAGTTGCAGGAGATGGTTCCGTCTGCCAGAATTGCGATCGCCCACGGTCAAATGGAGGCTTCGGAACTAGAATCAATCATGCTGACTTTCAGCGCGGCGGAGTTTGATATTTTGGTGTGCACGACGATTATTGAGTCGGGTTTGGATATTCCGCGAGTCAATACTATTTTAATTGAAGACGCGCAGAAGTTTGGTTTGGGTCAGCTTTACCAGTTGCGGGGACGGGTGGGACGCGCGGGGATTCAAGCTCACGCTTGGCTGTTTTATCCGAAGCAGAACCAACTTTCTGATGCTGCAAGGCAGCGGCTGCGGGCAATTCAAGAGTTTGCCCAGTTGGGATCGGGCTATCAGTTGGCTGTCCGAGATATGGAAATTCGCGGTTCGGGTGATGTTTTGGGTACTGAACAATCTGGTCAAATGGAGGCGATCGGTTTTGATTTGTATGCTGAAATGTTAGAGGAGGCTATTCGGGAAATTAAGGGTCAGGAAATTCCGAAAGTGGAGGACGCGCAAATCGACCTCACTTTGACGGCGTTTATTCCAGCCGATTACATCGCAGATTTGGATCAAAAGATGAGCGCTTACCGGTCTGTGGCTTCTGCTAATACCCCTGAAGAATTACAGCAGATTCAGGCTGATTGGTGCGATCGTTATGGGCCAATTCCTCTGCCAGCCCAGCAACTTATCCGTGTGGTCGAACTCAAACAAATTGCTAAAAAAATCGGTTTTTCTCGGATCAAACCGGAGAATAAGCAGAACATAGTTTTGGAAACTGCGATGGAAGAGCCTGCTTGGAATTTGCTCAAGGCTAATTTGCCGGAACATTTGCGCTCTCGTTTTGTCTACAGCAAGGGGAAGGTTACTATTCGAGGTATGGCGGTTTTGACGGCCCAAAAGCAATTGGATAATTTGATTGATTGGCTGGGTAAAATGCAGGGCGCTTTGCCGGAAGCAAATGTTTGATTTTAATATATAATCCCCAAATCTCGCGCACCGCCGAAACCACAGAATAATACCGATGGAACCATAAAAAATATTACTGCTGTTTTCATGATGGTTTTAGCGACAGAAAGGATTAAAATCGTGAAAAAGTTAGTGAGTATTTTTTTGGCGATCGCGCTAATGCAAGGAGTCCCAATGGCGGTTCAATCTCAACAAATAATTGACCCGATCGATCGGGTTGTGAGTGCTGGATTGATGAATAAAGATGCCAGTGGCAATTTTAATGCTGATGGCCTTGTCAGTCGCGCCGATTTGGCGGTGATTTTAGTGAAAACTTTTGGTTTGGAACGCCGGAAAACAGCTCAGAAACCGGATAGGGAAGTGCCGGACGTACCGAAGAGTTACTGGGCTTACAGTGCGATTCAAACTGCTTTGAAAACGGGAACGATGAGTGGATATCGCGACGGAATGTTTTTCCCAAATCAAAGGGTGACTCGCGCTGAAGCTTTGGCGATTTTTGCTCAAGCTTACGGGGTTTTTCAGTTTCCAGATCCCAGCATTTCCGAGATTTTAGCTAAGTATCCCGATGCAGGCGAAATTCCTAATTGGGCTAGAAAATCTATAGCTACTGCACTTTATGAAGGGTTCGTTAATGTTGATGTCGCAACTAATAAAATTAATCCTTTGAAACCGATGACTCGTGGAGATATCGCTTACGCTTTGAGCAAGTATTTGGAGCGACAAGTAAGGCCCACTTCTTTGCCTGTCCCCGACGAGGAGCCTCCCGATCGCGGCATGGGAAGGTGATAGTGTTTAGTTGTGATATCAAATCCCGTAGCATCCGAATTATTCCTCTCTGTATTCTCTCCCTCTGCGTTCTCTGCGCCCTCTGCGGTTAAATAATCCCGATACAACCGGAAACGATATGAGTTAAAAAGTCGATCGCCCGCAATTCAAACACCATGCAAAATCCCGGAGATTTGGTGACTGTAAAAGCAGCCATCAAACCCCCAGGATTTAAGTTTTTCCTCTTAAACGAGGCTCAAATTATCCCCAGTGAGCTTTAACTCAATCAGCAGTAGCCAATTCGGTACTGGCACCACCGCGCTTCCGTGTCAGGGTATTGAAAAGCATCTGACCGACTGCTTTAATCAAATTGCCCTCTAACTCCATGAACATCTTCATGTTCATGCCAAAAGCTGCATTAGCTTCGTCAACAATTCGCTCTGCTGTTGCTTCGTCAATCGGCAGTTCATTCATTGCCTGACGGTAGTTAGCCTTGAATTCTTTTTCATCAGGAATATCCTGGAATTCATAGAAAGCAGTGCCTTCTCCGTCGGAAAGATTCATCCCGCGCTGGGCAATTCCCTTGAGGATTTGTCCGCCGGATAAATCGCCAAGGTAGCGAGTGTAAGAGTGAGCTACTAACAGTTCTGGTGCGGTCGCCGAAATCTCTCGAATGCGCTGCACATAAGCTTTAGCTGCGGCTGAGGGGGCTACTTGTTCGCGCCAATTCGCACCGTAGTAGTAAAATAAATCTTGCTCTAAGCTGTGTTTGCGATTCAACTCAGAAAAGTAAATTTTTGAAACAACCGGATGCTGTTTTTGGCGTTCCATTTCCTCTTCCATTGCCGAGTAGACAAAGTAGAGGTTTCCTACTAACTTCCGGTAAGAAGTTTTTTCTACAACGCCTTTTAAAAAACACTTGACAAAACCGACGTTTTCTGCCATTGTGTGGGACTTTTTGGTTCCCTCACGCAATTTGGTCGCTAAATTGATGCTCATAAAAAAATTCGGTAAGTGGGAAACTCAGCGTCTTTAGACCTGAGAGGGAAACGGCTCGGCGGTCGAAACCGCCGTCAATCTTTGCATTACACGAGGATTGCTAGATGGGAGTGTAATGAATGTAATGTAATTTCGATGGGACACTTCAGCTAGGGGAGCGTGCATCGAAATTACCCTCTCAAATTTGGCAACCCGCGATCGCATAATGTTTGCTCTTTCGAGCCTCCCTTTCGGGGTGATGTTAGCTTCGACAAAGTTAACGGCCGGTACTATATCTAGGACACTGATTTAACCCAATAAGTCTGTTTAATCCTAAATTTCTAGAGCAAGGAACTAGCTTCGCATTCCCTGGTAGGTCTTTAACTCTTACCGTTAACGTAGTACCAAGGTACTGAGTCTGGTCAACTGCGGTTTAAGTCTTAGGCTAGAAGCCCAATCTCTTTAGACCTGGGTCGTTGACGCTATACTGTCCAACCTTCTATTTTTGTGAGGGTCGATCAAGTCGCCAAAAATCTAAAATTTACCTAAGTGTTTACCTTAGATCGATTTGATGAGAGATTGTATTAATTTTTATAACAAAAGTTGGCAGTAGTCAGTCGTCAGTAGTCAGTTGGCAATTGGCAGTTGGCAGTAGTCAGTAGTCATCAGTCATCAGCCACTAACTAATGACTAATGACTAATGACTCATCCTCGCCAGCAAACAACTGTCAACTGTCAACTGTCAACTAACTTAGATGTCCAAGTCGAGGAGGTTGAGTTTGGGGCCGTAGGTTTCGATGAATTCGCGGCGGGGGGCGACACGATCGCCCATTAAGATCGTAAAGATGCGATCGGCCTCAGCAGCGTCTTCAATTTCCACCCGTTTCAGCGTCCGAGTTTCTGGGTTCATCGTTGTATCCCACAACTGTGTCGGCATCATTTCACCCAAACCTTTGAACCGCTGAATGGTGTAGTTAGCATTCGCCGGAAATTCATTGCGGATGAGATTGTTCATTTCGCGATCGCTGTAACAGTAGTAATGATTGCGTCCCCGTTCCACTTTATAGAGAGGAGGACAAGCAATGTAGATGTAACCTTGTTCTACAAGTGCGCGCTGATAGCGGTAGAAGAAAGTCAGCAACAGCGTGCGGATGTGGGCACCATCCACGTCAGCGTCAGTCATAATTACGATGTGGTGATACCGCAATTGACCCGAATCGAATTCTTCGCCTTTGATGCCCAAACCCAGGGCTGTAATTAACGATTGAATTTCGTTATTTTTGTAGATTTTGGCGTCGTCGGTTTTCTCAATGTTGAGAATTTTACCGCGCAAAGGCAGGATTGCTTGGAATTGGCGATCGCGCCCTTGTTTGGCACTGTTATGGACAAAAATTCCCGCCCCTAATGCAAAGTTGTGACTGTTGGGCACTTCGATGTCGTAGACATCGTACCGCTCCTCCAAATGTTCGATCGACACAACGCGGTGGTTGTAATTCCGAACCGCTTGGCGAGCATATACTTCATCACCATTAAAGTAGCGATCGCAAAACGTCTCAAACTTCAACAAAGTCTTATCACCCTTCATGCGGCGATAAAGATTGTAAGCATCTACATTCATCCAACCTTCTTTCAGGTGGACTGTCTTCAAAGCTTCCAGCGTCTGGCGGTAATAAGTTTCCTTCAAAGTCGCTTTACGTTTCTGGCGAAACTCCGGCGTCCACTGTTCCTTAGTTTTTTCGCGCCGCCACTCCAACAAATTCTCATCTTGCCACTGTTCTTTAGCAAGTTGAGAATGAGTCTCCCGTGCTTCAGGATTGTTAGCAAAATGATTACTCACCCGTTCCGACTGAGCCAAACGGTTTTCTTCACTACTCCAATACTCTTGCTGCGCTTGGTTCAGCAGTTCATTATTTTGCTGGCGATAAGTTTCATCACTATCGTAAAACTCCCGCCACTTGCTCATCATGTAAGCTTTATACTCTTCATCTTCCCACTGAGCTTTCGCCTGTTCCGAAAGAATTTGTCGCGTTTCAGGCTGCCGCATCCGCTCTTTCATCATCGCCCGAAATTCATCAGTCATGTGAGCTTGACGGCTCTTTTCAATGACATCGGGCCTGTGCAAGGTTTTCTCAAGGTTCGCGCGGTGAAGAGCCAAGTGCTCCTCAGCAGGCAATCGCTGAATATTTGTCGGATTGTTGTTGAGTTTGTTAAAGTCAACGTGATGGCGGTGATTGCCGTCAGATGCGAGATAAACGCCATGTTTCAGGTTGTAGAAATCCGCTAAAAGATGGGTGTAAATCCACTTATCACTGTTGGGATTCCAAACCATTTCGTAACCGTTAAGTCCCTGACCCTGTTTGTTTTTTTCCGACAACTTGCTGTGGAACGGCATTAATGAATCTTCCGGTGTCAGCATGGCGGCTGCTTTGTAAGTGCCATCCCGCAACATGAATGGATGGTCGGGAGTGCAAGTTATTGTCTCCCCATTGTCTAATGTCAGTTTGACAACTTCAGCATTTGCTTTAGTCATCCGAGCATTAGTTATTCGCTCAAACCCGATGTTTCCACTCTCGCGAATGGTGTAGCAAAAGTGTTCTTTACCTTCTGCTTGTTCGTCAACTATCTGTTTGATAGTTTTTGTGGTGCCGTCAGCTAATTTTATTTCCTGAAATGAAAAAAAACAGCCCCCCGCGGAATCCCCCTCGACCAGGTATATCTCAGACAGGGCGGGGTCTCTGGAGCTACAGTCCGCTAATTTTCCAGGCAAAGGAGACGATTCTAAGACTGATTTTCGGCGCACTAAATCGCGGGCACGGCGGGCGGCTTCAGCGGCCTTAAATGCCTGAATTGCTTTTTCCAAAATAGCGTCGGCTACTTGGGGGCGAAACTCTAAATATTCTGTCAATACTTCGCCTACCAAGGAATCGACAATTCCCCGAACTTCTGTATTTCCTAGCTTGGTTTTAGTTTGACCTTCAAATTCCGGATCTGGGACTTTGACCGAAATCACTGCTGTCAAACCTTCGCGCACGTTTTCGCCGGCGAGGTTGGGCTCGTTTTCTTTGATTTTGTTGCGCTTGCGGGCGATCGAATTCATCGTCCGCGTCAAAACCGCCTTCAGACCTTCTAAGTGTGTGCCACCGTCTATAGTCCGAATGTTGTTAGCAAAACCTAGAACGTTGTCGCTAAAAGCATCGACGCACCACTGCAAAGCCACTTCTATTTGCACGTTATTGCGTTCGCCTTGCACATAAATCACTTCTTCGTGCAGAGGCTGCTTTTCGCGGTTCATGTAGGCGATGTATTCCTTGATTCCGCCCTCATAACAGTAAGTTTCGATGCGAGGTTCGCCACTTTTGAGCAGTTCCAAACGGTGGTCGCTAAACGTAATTCTCACGCCCGCATTCAAGTAACCCAATTCTCGCAAGCGTCCTGCGAGTGTAGTGTAATCAAATTCAATACCAGTGCTAAATATTTGAGTATCTGGCAAGAAAGAAACTGAAGTGCCGGTGCGATTGCCTTTGTTGGGCTTGGCATTAAGTTCAGTAACGGGATTACCTCTTTCGTAGCGCTGTAAATGTTCTTTTTGGTCGCGCCAAACTGTCACTTCTACCCACTCGGACAGCGCGTTAACAACAGAAATACCTACACCGTGCAATCCTCCAGAAACCTTGTAGCCACCACCGCCAAATTTACCGCCGGCGTGAAGTACAGTCATTACTGTTTCTATTCCCGATTTGCCAGTCTTGGCAACGATGCCAGTCGGAATACCCCGGCCGTCGTCTGTCACGGTAACGGAACCGTCGGCGTTGATGTCAATCTCGATGTGAGTGCAGTGGCCAGCCAGCGCCTCATCTATGGAATTGTCCACAACCTCGTAAACTAGGTGGTGGAGTCCTCGCGGCCCGGTGGTACCGATGTACATCCCCGGTCGTTTACGGACTGCTTCGAGACCTTCGAGAACTTGAATCTGGTCGGCGCTGTAGCTGCTGGTCATACAAAAATAGCTCCAATAATGAGGCCTAAAGCCCCGAAAGCTTCTAAAATGGGAAAACTCCTAAAATTATAGCACAAAACCGTTAAAGGCGATGCTAGGGCTTTCTGAATGGAAATTTATCGGGGGGACGGAGGGGAATTGTTTTGAGATTGCTTCGCGACTCCCCAGGCGTAGCGCGGTGAATCAGTGGAGAGAGAGAGGGGAAAGCATTGATAGGAGAGGATTTGAGAGTTTCTATAGGGGAATGTGCGACAGCTTATGCCTAGATTAATTACGATTTGTGGGGCGACGGCGACGGGGAAGTCGGGAGTGGCTTTGGCTTTGGCGGGGCGACTGCAATCCTCGATTCTAAGTGCGGACTCCCGTCAAGTGTACCGCGAATTTGACATCGGAACCGCAAAACCGACGGCGGTCGATCGCACTTGTGTACCGCATCACTTAATTGACATCTGCGATCCGACAGAAACTCTGACACTAGCAGATTACCAGCAACAAGCTCAAGATTTAATTGCTGCTGTCGATTTTCCTCTTTGTCCCCCCCTGTTGTTGGTGGGAGGGACGGGCTTATATATTAAATCGATCGTGCGCGGTTTAAAAATTCCGAGGGTAGGGCCGATGCCCGAATTGCGATCGCAACTTGCGGAACTCGGACAATCTCAATGTTACGCGATGTTGCAGCAGGTCGATCGCTCTGCAGCTGAGAAAATTCACCTCAATGACCCAGTAAGAACTTTAAGAGCACTGGAAGTATTTTATGTCACCGGTCGCCCTATTTCCGAACAGCAGGGCGAAAATCCTCCCAATTATCCTATTTTACAAATTGGGTTGGATTGCGCGATCGATGTTTTGGTCGATCGTATCAAACAGCGCACCGAACAAATGCTAGAACGCGGTTGGATCGCTGAAGTAGAATATTTGTGTAAAAAATACGGCTGCGACTTGCCACTGTTGAACACGCTGGGTTATCAGGAAATCAAACAATATTTGGCGGGCAAGATTAAGCTTGAAGAAGCCAAAGAATTAACAATTTTGCACACGCGGCAATTTGCGAAGAGACAGCGAACTTGGTTTCGAGCTTATCCTGAAATTGAATGGTTTGATGTTAGCGCACCGGATTTGTGCGATCGAGTTTGGCGGAGGGTTGCAGAGTTTTGCGAACAATAAAGAGTTTTTTTACCGCAGAGGGCGCAGAGGGCACAGAGAAAGAGTTAAGGAGAGATGTAAGTGTTATTTTTAATTTGGCAAAATTTCTCTAATTCTTTGCCGAAACAAACGCACAGCAGCACGCTGTCCGATTGTTCGGCTTTGTTCTATGAAACCGGGAATTTCAGCAACTGGTAAAAAGGGAAATGCTAAACTGCGATCGCACATTTCATATTTTCCGTCTACAAGGTGATAAACTTGCAGAGATTCCCGGCGATACCTCCACAGTTCGGGAACACCAAGAGCAGCATATATGGAATCTTTATTAACAGAAGAATTCGTGTAATCCGACTCTATTGCTAAATCGGGCGGCGGGTCATTTGGCAAATTGATATTTCTGCCTCTAACTAAAGATTCATTTTGAATGTAGAAACAGGAATCAGGTTCGACAGCACGAGTTAAATCTTCTCGTTCAAGAGTCAGCGAACCAAGACTTCTAAGTTCAATTTCCAGCTCATCTACAATAGCTTCCACAAAGCTTTCTATCAGTCGTTTGGGTTCTTCGTGTTCTTCCAGTGGCATCCTGATTTCTAATACTCCTTCATCGTAAGCAATTCTCCAAGCTCTCTCGTCCCCAACATCTGCCACCAATGCTTTAAAAGTTGACCAACTGACACCTTTTAAAATAACTCGGTTTTCTGGGGTAGTTTGCTGCTCGATGGGAGTTGATGTTGTTGTTACCATTTAACAATTCCTTGGTAGCTTCATCAATTTTTATTGTAGTCGATCGACTTCAAATTTAAGGTAAAATTTACAAACAAAGTGAAGGTATAGGGTAGGGATAGGGCAATGCCGTGTCCTGTATTTCATTTTGCTGAACCGAAAAAAAATATTTTTTTTTATTAACCGCAGAGAACGCAGAGGGCGCAGAGAAAGAGAAAAGAGATAAATTAATAATTTGAGAAGCAGAAAAGCCTGTTTCTCAAATTACATCTCGCGTAGTTAATTAACTGTACAAACTAGCTACATATTCGCCGTAACCGTTATAGGGCAAAGTTGGGCGAGTTTCCCACGACCAACTGTTACCGGGGCCGACTATCCGTTCGCTGGCTTGCGACCATCTGGGGTGCGGTTTGTCTGGTTCGACATTTGCTTCAAAGGCGTATTCGTTGGGGCCGATTGTATTCCAAAAAGTGGCGGGCTGTTGTTCGACAAATTCAATTTTTACAATAGACTTTGCGCCCTTGAAACCGTACTTCCAAGGAATCACTTGCCGCAGCGGCGCACCATTTTGTTTTGGTAGCCTTCGGCCATACAAGCCTGTGGCGAAAAATGCTAAATCGTTCGCCATTTCTTCAATTCGCAGGCCTTCGGTATAAGGCCAAGGATAAAATTGCGACATCAAACCGGGGCCGGGAGTAATTTTGGGGTCGTAAAATGAGGTGAAGCGAACGAATTTAGCTTTCGATTGCGGTTCGACATCGGCCATCAGTAATTTCATGGGAAAGCCGACCCAAGGAACTACCATCGCCCAGGCTTCTACACAGCGAAATCGATAAACTCGTTCTTCGATAGGAAATTTTTTGTAGAGGTCGTCAATATCATAAGTGCGGGGATTTTTTACTAAACCGCCTACTTCTACTTTCCAGTTTTCTGTTGGCAAAGCTTGAGCGGCTTGCCAAATAGATTTTGTGCCGCCGTATTCATAAAAATTGTTGTATTTTGTAGCTAAGGCTTCGTCGGTAATCGCTCGATCGACTTTTGCAAAGGCGGGATTCCGGCTCAATTCCGAATATGCTTGGGTTGAGCTTTGATCGAGAGCAGTTTTTGAGCTAGCATTGCTTTGGCAGCCGGTCAGCGGCAGCAGCGAAGCAGTCACGCCGGCGCCAATTAAATTTGTCATGAAGCGGCGGCGGTTGAGAAAGGCTGTTTCTGGGGTAATTTGGGGTTCGAGAATTTCCCAAGACTTGGGTACGCGAATTAACGGCATAAGTAATAGTTAAAAGTTAGTAGTTAGTTTGGCAAAAATTGCCTAAGTTTTAATCTGTTAGTGGATTTGAGATTTGAGGTTGGAGATTGACTCCATAGAACAAAGAATCGCGGATATTTGGCAAGCTCTCGCGATTGATTTGGTGCGATCGCACTGCAAGTATTCGCAATGACAGTATAGCGTAATTCCGTAACAACTGAGATATTGCATCATTCTAAAGAACAGGCTTTCCGGCCTGTTCTTTAGAATGATTTTCTTGTGGGGAGTAGGGGTTGGGCATCCTGCCCGCCCATACGATCGACCTATTAAACCTCGCTCGCAGGAAAGTCAGCAATAATTTACGCGCGATCGACCGCAGCAATTGTGGCGAAAATCTGGGAAACAATTATGATCAAGCAAAGATTCCAATTATTTAATTTGTCCACAGGAAGCGGCACGCACCGCCCCGCTTTCCTCCCCCACCAGCAATAATGTCGGACGGGGGTCTCCAGCGGAAAGACAAATGAGTTACTGCACAAATCCCCATTGCCAGAATCCCCAAAATCTCGATCGCGCGACAGTATGCAAAAGTTGCGAGTCGAACTTGCTGCTAAAAGGCCGCTACCGAGTCTTTCACACCCTCGGTCAAAGTCTCACTTGCCGCACCTTCTTAGCCGTCGATGAAGACCAACCTTCGCAGCCCCGTTGCGTCATTCAACAGTTCTGCGCGCCCGCAGGCACAGCGGACGGTCAAAACCCCCTAAACCGGACATTTCGCGCCTCGGCCTCAGTTCTCGACGAGTTGGGGAAACATCCGCAAATACCGAAACTGCTGGCATCTTTTGAACTCGAAGGCTGCCAGTATTTAGTGCAAGAATACATCGAAGGCCACAATTTAGCCGATCGGCTTTCAGAAAAAGGCGTTGTTAAAGAAATTCAAATTTGGTATCTGCTGAGCGAATTGTTGCCAGTCCTGCAATTTGTTCACGAACATCAACTGATTCACGGAGATATCAAACCGTCGAATATTATTCACCGCAAAACTCCCCAAGCACCCCCAGCTTTTGCCGGGAAAGAGGATTTACATTCCGTGTCCCAGGAAAGTTCCTCTGGGCTAGTTTTAGTCGATTTCGGCGCCGCAATTCCGGCTAATAGCGGGCCGCTCAAAACTGAAACGGTGACAGGTTCTGCGGAATACGCCGCCCCGGAACAAATTAAAGGCAAAGCGATTAAGAGCAGCGATATCTACAGTTTGGGGGTCACTTGCATTCACTTGTTAACGGGAATGTCGCCCTTTGATTTGTTTGACATCAAATCCGAAAGTTGGACCTGGAGACATTATTTGAAAGTACCAGTTTCGGCGCGACTCGGCCGCATTCTGGATAAAATGGTGCAGCGAGAACCATCAAAACGCTATCGCTCGACCGAGGCAATTCTCACAGACATGAAATACGGCCCGGCACCGGTAGACGTGATTCTCAGCAAACCCAAGTGGACTTTGGCCATGTGGGGAGCAACTACGGTTGCCCTGCTGTCCGTAGTGCTGGGTGTTCGCTTGCCATCTCCTGCACCGCAGGCTTTCACTTCTGGTGAGCCTGCTTCTAGCATTCCCGAAATTCGGTTCAATCCGCCCCCCATGCAGAATTTCCGGGGTGAGGCATCGCCGTCAGGGCCTGCTGTACGGACTCTGGCGGATCAACACAAAAACCCGGTTTGGGCGGTAGCAGTCGCTCCCCAGGGCCGCGTGATCGTCAGCGGGAATAACGACGGCACAATTCACCTGCTGCACAAGCGTCACGGCAAGCTGCTCAAGGTTTTAGCAGGACATTTGGGGCCTGTGTGGTCGGTGGCCGTCAGTCCCGACGGCCGGATGATCGCCAGCGGTGGCGTTGACGGTACGATTAAATTGTGGAAGTTCTATTCTGGCAGGTTAATTCAGACTTTGGACGGACACCAAGACGGCGTGTTCTCTGTGGTTTTCAGTCCCGACGGCCAGACCCTGGCCAGTGTCGGTAAGGACAAAACTTTGAAGCTGTGGGAAGTCCAAGGCGGGGCAGAGTTGGAAACTCTCAACCGGGTTGTTGACGAGGTGCAGTCGGTGGCTTTCAGTCCCGATCGAGAAACTTTGGCGATCGGCAGCAGCGACGGTAAGATCAACCTGTGGAACTGGCAGACTGGGGAATTGAAAGAAACTCTATGGGGTCATTCCGAGGCGGTTTGGTCTCTGGCCATCAGCCCAGACGGTCAAACTCTCGCCAGCGGCAGTTGGGACAAGACGGTGAAGTTGTGGGATATCAGCGCCAATAATCACTCCGGGCTGCCCAACGGTTTTTTGCTGCGGACTTTGATCGGCCATTCCGACAAGGTTAAGTCCTTGGCTTTCAGTCCCGACGGAGACAAGCTGGCCAGCGCCGATTTGAGCGGGACTATCAAGCTGTGGCGGATGAGTTCCGGCGAAATCGCGGGCACGCTGAAGGGTCATTCTACTTGGGTGGATTTGGCTTTTAATCCTCAAGACAAAACTCTGATCAGTGGCAGTTTTGACGACACGATTAAGGTGTGGCGACTGTCTCCTTAATTTTTTCGATCGCCCGTTCAATCAATTTTTGAACAGCTAGGGCGATCGAACATTTAGCTAATTGATCTATCAACACTTCCGACAGTTTCAAGGCCCACGCATGGGTGTTAGAAACCCGGTTCCTAAGCTGTTGGTAATCAAAAACTGTCCGAACTGTTGCAGGACTTACGCACAGCCTCAATATATAGTGTTTTGTAAGGGCAAACCCCCCGTGGCTGCCCCCATACCTGGAATGATTGCGTAAGTCCTATGTTGGTACAAAAACAAATTTAAAATCTCAAATAGTCAGAATATCCCTAGAAATTGCGGTTGCTAACTAACACTTGTGGTAAAGTAGTTTCGGCTGTTAAAGTAAAATCTATGACCGCAAATTCCGAGTTAGCACAGCAGTATTTGTCAGCGGGCGATAGCCTTCAGAAATCAGGAAAGCTTGAGGAGGCGATCGCTCAATATCAAAAAATATTAGCCCTTCAAGCGGATAGTGCGCTCGCACTCAACAAGATAGCAGAAATTTATTATACGCAACAGAAATATGTAGAGGCGATCGCCTCCTGTTACCAAGCACTTCGCCAGCAACCCAATTTCGCCGCCGCCTACAAAAATCTAGGCAATATCCTGCAAGCCCAAGGCAAAATAGAGGCGGCGATTCGCGCCTACTCCAAGGCGATCGAATTTGATCCTACTTTTGTCGAAGCCTATGTTAATTTGGGCAGTATGTTTTACAAACAAGGTCAGCTCGATGACGCCATAACTTACTATCAAAAATCTATCGCTATTCAACCAGATTTAGCCGTCGCTTATTGGAATTTAGGCAAAAGTTTGGAAGAGCAAGGGCGAATCAATGAAGGTTTATTTTATCAAAAAAAAGCTTTAAATTTACAGCCGGAGTTAGAAGCGAGAAGCAATTCAGTAGAAAATAACACTTACTGAAGAGTAATGTTATAGTCAGAATAATTCAATCATTAACGATGCAAGCTGGATCAACATGGAAATTAACCAGAATCCGCTCGAATTGCTAACGGCTAAAGTACGAGAAACTGTTGCCGATACCCAAAACTTAGCCAACGAAATCGCTGCTAAAGTTGAGGAAAGTGCAACTGGATTAACGGCGTGGGTACAATCAGCGCCAAGTTCAATGGTTAGTGCCGGGGCGATCGCCACTCAAGAAGCTTTCAAAATAGCACATAACATCCGTTTTGAGAACCTGCCCAGAAATCTGCAATCCAAATTTGCTAGGGCTGGGGTGCGTGACGGAATGCGAGATATTCAAGAAGCAGCAAAAGTATTTGAATCCATACCCGCCCAAATTCGTGCCCAAGGCCCAGAAGCAATTCGCAACTTCTGTCAAGATAAAGATTGGAGTCACATCCAAGCGCACGTCAATGGAGGTGGAAGCGAAGCTGCTAACGGGATTTTTGAATATTTTTGGGTGAATCGTGCTCGCGGTGGTACAGACATGACTGTCGCAGAATTAGCAGTCGCTAAGCAAGTTTTAGCTGATGCAGCGTTTAAAGCAGCAGTTGCGGAAATCGTTGGGGCTGCAATGAAAGGGGCGATCGCCGCAGCAGTAATTGAGTTAATATTTTCTATCTTAGAAAATTCACTATTGTGCGTGGAAGGCAAAATTACCCAGTCAGAGTTAGTCGAACAAGTCGCCACCGCCACCGCCAAAGCTGGTATTGCTGGTGGTGTTATTACTGGCATTCTGTTAACACTGTGCATAATATTTCCCCCCATTGCTGCGCTTTTAGGTGCCGCAGCGATGCCCTTGGCGGTTGCAGGTATTGGTTTTATGGGAATTCGGGCCTGGGAAATCTTTTGTCACGGCGATCGACTATTTGGTATTACTGAACAAACACAAAAATTTCTGGGGCTGACTGAAGCGACAATTTAAACAGTTGACAGTTGACAGTTGACAGTTGACAGTTATGATACCCGAATCAAACCGTGTATGAAGCGCGGATTTAAGACTCTATTCATGATAGTTATTTATGTCCGCGCTTTTGGGTGGCGGTTGCTTGTAGCAACATTTTCAGATGATTGGGCAATATAAATAGTATGGATTCAGTAGAAAAAACTCAAGATCAGCAGCATCCGCAATACAAGCGCGATCGAGCCAGTGTCAATACTTTATTAGCAGGAGAAGCAACCGAATACAATTTATCTGAATTAGCAAGATTAATAATTCGCTACCGAGGCTTTCCCGGCGCTAGAGATATCCAATCAGACTTAAAAAAAGTCCTGCAAAAATGGAATCATACCGAAGAAAGTCTTTACGAAAAAACCCGTAAAATTCACGCTACAGGTGAGGTTTACAGGCGACAAAAAAGCGATCAAGAAGATTGGGTTTAATCTCAAATCTGCAACTTCCCGGAAGAGCCTGGAAGTTGCAGTCAACAGTCAACAGTCAACAGTCAACAGTCAACTGTTAACTATTTTCAAACCATCTCTGGCGAAACTTGCATTGCCGGCTGCGGCTGGAACTGGAACAGCGAATAAACCACATTGCGGCGGATATCCGTCATCATGTCCAAAAACAGCTCGTAACCTTCAGTTTTGTACTCGATTAACGGGTCTTTCTGGCCGTAACCACGCAGCCCTACAGACTCGCGCAAAGCATCCATTTGTTGCAAGTGTTCCCGCCACAAAGTATCAATTTGCTGCAAAATAAAGAACCGTTCCGCATCTCGCATCAATTCAGCTCGGATTGCATTAACTTCCGATTCTTTCATGTCGTAAGCATTGCGGACTTGTTCGTGCAGGAATGTTTTAATTTCCTCAACCGACAAATCTTCTAGCTGATCCGGTGTCATGTCAGCCAGCAGATAAACAAATTCTTTCACCTTGCTCACAAGTTTGTCGAGTTCCCATTCTTCCGAAGGTAAATCGGGATTGATGTATGCTCCCACGATGTCGTCCATCGTCTGTTCGGCATACTTAATTACCTGTTCTTTGGAGTCCAAACCTTCCAATACTCGGCGACGTTCCGCATAGATTGCTCGACGCTGATTGTTCATCACTTCGTCGTATTCAAATACCTGCTTGCGGATATCGTAATAGTATGTTTCGACTTTTTTCTGAGCGCCTTCGAGGGAACGAGTCAGCATTCCAGATTCGATCGGCATATCTTCCTCAACACCAAAAGCCTTCATCAAACCGGCCACCCGTTCGCCGCCGAAAATCCTGAGCAAATTGTCTTCCAAACTCAAGAAAAACCGCGTAGAACCCGGGTCTCCTTGGCGTCCCGCCCGGCCGCGCAACTGATTGTCGATCCGGCGCGATTCGTGGCGTTCAGTACCGATGACGTGCAAGCCTCCCAACTGCACGACTTCATCGTGTTCGGTGCTGGTAAAAGCATCGTACTCCTTGCGAGTTAAATTGTAAGCTTCCCGCAATTTTTGAATTACCGGGTCTTTTGTCGGCGCTTTTTCCGAAGCTATAGCCACGATATCATCGGCTTGCAATTCCGAGAGCGATCGCTCGCCGTACTCTTTCACCGCCAATTCCACCGCCGCTTTGAGCATTTGCTCGGCATCTTTCGATAGCTGCGTCGGGAAAATCTGCGCCGAAGCTTTCCAAGACTTAACCTTTTTGGCAGTTTGACCAAAACCTTGAGCTGCGGGGCGGCCGCCAATACCGGGCACTTGCACCAGCGAAAACCCGTCCTCATCTTCGGGTTGCACGATCCGGGGCATAAGATACTCGCGCAACTTCAGGCGGCCCATGTACTCAGAATTACCGCCCAAAATAATATCAGTACCGCGTCCCGCCATGTTGGTCGCGATCGTCACAGCACCCTTGCGTCCGGCTTGAGCAATAATTTCTGATTCCCGCTCCACATTTTCCGGTTTAGCATTAAGCAAATTGTGAGGGATTTTCCGTTCCTGCAGCAGTCGCGACAGCAACTCCGACTTTTCCACACTCGTAGTACCCACCAGCACCGGCCGACCGATATCGTGCATTTCCGCGCATTCTTGGGCGATCGCATTCCACTTCCCAGCCTCCGCCTTGTAAACCATATCCGAAAGGTCAGTACGGCTGGTAATCCGGTTAGTGGGAATCAGCGTCACTTCCAGTTTGTAAATCTTCTCAAACTCGGTCTCCTCAGTCTTCGCCGTCCCAGTCATCCCCGACAGCTTCGGATAAAGCAAAAAGAAATTCTGATAAGTAATCGTCGCCAGCGTCTGAGTTTCCGGCTGAATTTCCGCCCGTTCCTTGGCTTCGATCGCCTGGTGCAAACCGTCACTCCAGCGCCGTCCCGGCATCACCCGCCCCGTAAACTCATCCACAATCACGACTTCGCGATCGGGAGTGACGATGTAGTTAATATCCTTAATAAACAATTCCTTGGCCTTAATCGCATTAAAAATGTAATGCGCCCAAGGGTCAGCCGGGTCGTACAAATCCGTAACACCCAACAACCGCTCAGCTTCACCAAAGCCTTCATCGGTCAATAGCACATTCCGCGCCTTTTCGTCAACCTCGTAATGTTCTTCATTTTCCTTTCTCAGAGCAGCAGCCACCTCAGCCGCCCGGATATACTTCTCACTGGGGCGTTCCACCTGGCCGGAAATAATTAAAGGCGTCCGTGCTTCATCAATCAGCACCGAGTCAACCTCGTCAATCACGCAGAAATTAAAAGGACGCTGCACTACATCTTCCATGACAGTAGCCATGTTGTCGCGCAAATAATCAAACCCGACTTCGCTGTTAGTGGCGTAGGTAATATCGCAGCTATAATTTTTCTTGCGTTCCACCTGATCCATGCCCTGCTGAATCAGTCCCACAGTCAATCCCAGGAAGCGGTGTACCTGTCCCATCCATTCCGCGTCCCGTCTTGCCAGATAATCGTTGACGGTGATGATGTGTACGCCTTTACCGTTGAGGGCGTTGAGGTAAGCCGGCAGCGTCGCCACCAAAGTTTTGCCTTCACCGGTTTTCATTTCGGCAATTTGACCTTTGTGCAGGATAATGCCTCCGAGGAGTTGGACATCAAAGTGGCGCATTCCTAAAACCCGTTGTCCCGCTTCCCGCACCACTGCAAAAGCCTCTGGCAAGATTTCGTCTAGGATCTCTTTCTCTTCGTTGAGAGATTTAGCTTTTGCCAGACGTTCTTGAAACTCCGCCGTTTTGCCTCTGAGGCCGTCGTCTGAGAGTGCGCGGATGTCTTCTTCCAAAATATTGATATCAGCTACCCAAGGCTGAAATTTTCTAAGTTTGCGCGCGTTGGGATCGCCTAGCAGATTTTTAAACATGGCAGGAGAGGCAGATTTTTAATAATTTAGCTATTAGCTTTCAGGGTTAGGGGCTGTAGTGTTAGCCACAACATATACCCTCCCCGATTGTAGCAACCATTGGCTCTCCTGGGCCGTCGAAGGCGTCTTTGGGGGCGATCGACCGATTTTGGATTTTAGATTTTAGATTTTAGATTGAAGTTGGTGAAGGTTGGTAGCGAGCGCAGCTCAGGTATATGTGCTTATTGACAATTGCAGGGCGTAACAGGCTTTCCGGCCTGTTCCACAAGAGATTAATGTTTTTGTTGGATTAATTTCAGCAATAGGCTTTCCGGCCTGTTCCACAATAGATTAATGTTTTTGTGGGGAGTAGGGGTTGGGCCGAAGAGCCCGCCCCGATCGCCATTATTGAAAAGGCACTCACATCTCACGCCACATTAACCCTAGTTTTAAACAGGTCTGGGCACTTCGTAAGTCAAAAAGTCATAGGCCATTTTCGTATTCGGAAAAATTGCCTGCGCTTCCTTCAGCAAATCATCCAGGACGATCGCATTCCCCGGAGCATAACGCGGGCTAAAATGCGTCATAATCAACTGTTTAGCCCCAGCGATCAAAGCAACTTGAGCCGCCATTGTGGAAGTTGAATGCAGGCGATCGAAGGCCATTTGAGCATCTTGATGAGCAAAAGTCGCTTCATGAACCAACAAATCAGCATCCTTCGCCAATTCCACCGCCCCCTCACAAAAAACCGTGTCGGTACAGTAAACAAACTTCCGCCCGACTTGATCCGGGCCACAAAAATCAGTACCTTTAAACTGTCGCCCGTCCTCTAACTTTACCGTCTTTCCTTGTTTTAACTCGCCGTAAATTGGCCCGGAAGGAATGCCCGCAGCCTTCGCTTTTTCTACATCAAAATGTCCCGCACGATCTTTCTCAGTTACTCGATAACCAAAAGCAGTAACTCGGTGCTTCAAAGGGCCACAACTAACAATATATTCGTCATCTTCATAGATAACTCCCTCGTGAATTTTGTGTACCTTAACCGGGTAAGAAAAATGAGTTTGAGAATAACGAACGCCAGCTTGCAAATATTCTTCAAGTCCCGGAGGCCCGTAAAGATCGATGCGCTTGACATTCCCCGCCAAACCGCAGCTAGCCAGCAAACCCATTAAGCCGAAAATATGGTCGCCGTGCAGGTGAGTGATGAAAATGCGGCTTAGTTGGCTGACTTTGAGATCGCTGCGGAGAAACTGGTGCTGAGTTCCTTCGCCGCAGTCAAACAGCCAGAGTTCCGCTCGCTGGGGCAAGCGGAGGGCGATGCTGGAAACGTTGCGCGATCGCGTGGGTACGCCGGAGCTAGTTCCGAGAAATGTAATCTGCAAGAGTCAAATCACCTCAATTAAGTCTTAAAAAATATGTTACATATATCCAGAGTGCGGCTGATCCGACATACAGGAAATAGTCGCAGGCAGGAACCGGGATAAATCGCTGTTCCTGGGAACATCTACTTGCTAAAATCATTTTCGACAAGCGCACAGAGTGCCAAACCCAATTCTAACGTTTTCTTTCTTCCGTTCCCCTTCCTTTTTCCCTTGCCTTCCCTTCCCTTAAAAATTCTTAAACTCATACAGCACAGGAGGAAAATTTTCAAATGCAGTCAGGAGTATTTTTTGGTTCCGTTTTTTCGACATTAAAAAAACGCTACTTTTGGATTTCGCTGTTGTTTTGGCTGGCAATGGTAGCCCCAGCACAGGCCGCGCTGATCTTGCGAGTTGCGGTACAAGACGGGGCAAGTCAGGTAAAAGTCGGCAGTTCTACTAAGGCTGCAATCCGCGACGGTAGCGGGCGCAATTTGGGCGAACTGTCGGCAAACAGTTCTCAGTCAGCTCAATTTCGATCGGGAACAGTGGCAATTGGTCGCTGGGCCGCCAACCAAGTTTGGATCGAGCCGACGGGGAACGGTTATGTTTGGATTGGCGATCGTTGGTATCGGGGACGCACGCTTCTAGTTCCCCAAAAAGGAGGCTTGACTGCCATCAACTACGTCAATATCGAACAATATCTCTACAGCGTTCTCGGCGCCGAGATGAGTGGCAATTGGCCTCAAGAGGCTTTGAAAGCCCAAGCAGTCGCCGCCCGTTCCTACGCTATCCACCAGCGCCTGAAAAGCGAAACCGACCTTTACGACGTGGACAGCACTCAGTATTCGCAGGTTTACAAAGGATTGCAAACAGAATCTTCTGGCACTTATTCGGCAGTCGATGCAACCGCCGGTCAAGTTCTGGCCTACAACGGTCAAATTATTTTAGCCGCTTTCCACTCTGCCTCTGGGGGCCATACTGAAAATGTCGAAGATGTTTGGACGGAACCCCTGCCTTACCTGCGTGCTGTTCCTGACTTCGACCAAGGGGCGCCGGTTTATCAATGGAAAGAAAATTTTTCTCGCGCTCAAATCAGCAGTAAGATTTCTGGCGTGGGCAATGTGATCTCGATGAAGCCAGAACGCACTACCGCTCACGGCAGCGTTTTGAAGATGAAAGTAATCGGAGATGGCGGTTCTAGGGTCATGACTGGCGCAGATTTACGCCGGGTTTTAAATTTGAGGAGTACCCGGTTTACCGTGATTCCTCAATATGGGGGCGGTGGGAACCCAAGGAACAGCGGCCAAGCTCCTACTGGTTTTCAAGTTGCTGGCAAAGGTTTCGGCCATGCTGTAGGAATGAGTCAGTGGGGGGCATACAATTTGGCCAGGCAAGGATACGGCTACCAGCAGATTTTGTTGCACTATTACCGAGGTGCTACTTTGGCTAGAATTGCAGTCCAGTAACTGCTGGGAATGGGGAAGAAGGAAGAAGTTCGGCAACGGATTATGTAACGGATGTAACGGATATAACGGATGTCAGTCCGAGGGAAGAAGGAAGAAGGAAGAAGGAAGAACGGAAAAACAACTATTCCTGTATCTCTGACTTCCGTGTCCTGAATACAAGGAATTGGGAACTTGTACGGCCCTTCGACTACGCTCAGGAACCGCGTAGTGGCAGGCCAGAAACCGCGTAGCCGAAGTATTGGAAATTGGGAATTGGGAATGACTAATGACTAATGACTAATGACTAATGACTAATGACTAATGACTAATGACATTAAGGATTGCTATGCAAAAGTGGGAGTATTTATTTGTGGATGCGAATATGTATCCTTTTGGAAACAAGCTGATTAGTTTATATGTAAACGGTGAAGAACAGCGAGATTGGAAACAAGGCTCGCTGCATCAATTTGTAAACCATTTGGGGGAGGAGGGATGGGAACTTGTGGCTCTGGATCACGACTCGAAGTATGACCAAAATTGTTTGATTTTTAAACGCCCTAAGCTTATTTAATAAAACTCGGATTAGAAAAACTTTTGACATCCATAAAGATGGATATTTTCCCAAATTATTAGCAACGAGCTAAAAGCCCGTTCCCCAACAAAGATATTTTATTGTGGAACAGGCATCCTGCCTATTCTTGAAAAGAGTTCAAGATTTGAGTGCAACCTAACTTAACAACAAAGAACTGTTTTTTTCATTAGTATTACAAGTTGTTCGAGCGATCGATCCGGCGCTGCCATTCGGCATCTATTTTGGCTGACTGTTCTAGTTCTTGTTGGGTTAATTCTGTTTCTGTGGTATAAGCTAAGTCTTCTCCAGTGAGAACGTTTTCTGCTGCAAATTCCTGGGCGTAGGCTAGTTTTTTGAGCAAGTTGGCATCGGGTTCGTTTAATAACATTGCTCGCTGCTGACGCTCTTGATTGCGAGCCTCTATCCGGCTATTTTTCCACTGAACCCAGAAGTAGCGAATTAAAGGAATTGCGAGAAATCCGACGCCATAAATCAGGATCATGGGATAAACAGCGCTGACAAAACCGATAAATCCACCTGCAATTAAATTATTAGTTAATAAATTCCCCAAAACTAACGCACCGACAAGATTGACTGCTCCTAACCCTGCTGCGAGCATGATTTTGCCGGAACTGGCGTTGCTGAAACGCCACAGCATTTCTCGCAAATAAGCTGCTACTGGTTCAGAATTTCTCTCGGTGGCTGTGGTTTGCAATTGCGGAAAATGGTAGACTATTTGCCCTTCGGGACTGACTTCGGGGCGGCCGTCAAAACGGGCGAGAGCCGGTAACATATATTCTTCGTATTCTCGGGCGTATCCTTGTCCGAGATTGTCTAGATATGGGGCAATTTGTTCGGCGACGACGGCGCCTCGGCTGTTGCGAATTGCAGTGGCAATATCGCTCCACTTACGCTCTTCTAGATTGTAATTGGGATTGCCGTCTCCAAATAGAAAGGAGAAAACTGCTTCTAGAAAACTCATCTGGGGTTTTTGGTCAGTTAAGCGCGATCGCTGCTGGTAGTATGGTTGGTCATGGTTCCAGTAAAATATCCATATTAAGTCGTTCCAGAAGTAGGGAAAAAAGGAAAAGCCGCCGCCTCTGCCGCCCCCGCCGCCACTATCTCCTCCTCCGCCGCCGCTGTTATTGCTATCGCCGCTGGAGAGTAAAATCGTGATAGCAACAAAAATTAAGAGGATGGAAGCTACCAGCACTATGCCGAAAGATATCCGAATCAGATAAAATAAAATGCGCCAGATTTTTTGCCACCATTCCTGCAACTGCAAGCGCAAGAATTTGTTTCGCAAAATATCTCGAAAGTTCTTGGGAAATAGGTAGGCAATGTCGCCGGATTCTGCTACTTGCAGGTTGCCGCCTGCTTCGGAGGCGAGGCTTAACAGTTCTCGCTGGGCAAAATTGACATCTAATCCAGCTTTTGCCGCCACGTCTCCAACCGTAACGCGGTAGCCAAGTTGTTCGACGGCTTGCATAATGGTGGGATTCGGAGCCATAGGTTTCTCTCTGTGAAAATTACCCGGTTATTTTTATTATATATTGCGGGAATTCGAGCGGGTTTTGCCGATCGGGTTTCTGATTTTTTTTGATGCTGCCCTTGACTTTGGGGCAAAATATTGCTAGTGTTTTGCCGAATAACTTTTAAGTATGGGCTGAAGTCGAATAGCTTAATAAAACTTTGTGATTGAATTTCTCCTCGGCATTGGCTTTTGCTTGTTTGCTCTGAGGGTCAAGGAGGGGGGATTATGGGTACAGTTAGTAGGGTACGGTGTGCGATCGCCCGTTGGCGTTAGCAAAGCAATCAGAAGGAAAGCCATCGAAGAGGAGATGATTGCCCCTGCACCCTCCTGCAGAAGTTTTCCCTTCGGCGCGGGTTTTTGTAAGTTTTGTGTAGAGTGCCAGAGATATGTTAAAGAAATCTAGTTTTTTTGCCAGTCTTGCAAGACTTATATAAAATAGATAGAGCTTGCGCGGGTGTTAAACCCAAGGGCGTGTTTTAAGGTTCGCAGGTGCGATCGACTAAACTTTTTAGCGCCCTCAACACAACGGCCCACTACAACAGTGGCGCAATTATTAATAGGAAAACTTTACAGGCTAATTTTTCTGATTAGCCACTAACCAAAGAATCGCATATGCCAAGAACTCAACGCAACGATAACTTTATTGACAAAAGTTTCACGGTAATGGCTGATATCATCCTAAAGATTATGCCAGCCAAAAAGCAGGCGAAGGAAGCTTTTGCTTATTACCGGGATGGTATGTCAGCTCAAGCAGATGGCGAATACGCTGAAGCGCTGGACAATTATCATGAAGCGCTGAAGCTGGAGGAAGATCCTTACGATCGCAGTTATGTCTTGTACAATATGGGGCTGATCCATACTAGCAACGGCGAACACGATAAAGCTTTGGAATATTACAGCGAGGCTTTGGATCTCAATCCGAGAATGCCACAAGCACTAAATAATATTGCTGTAATTTACCACTATCAAGGGGAAAAGGAAAAGGAAGCTGGCAATATTGAAGGCGCGGAAGGGCTGTTTGATAAAGCTGCGGATTATTGGAAGGAGGCTATTCGCTTGGCCCCAAACAATTACATTGAGGTACAAAATTGGCTGAAGACGACAGGCCGATCGCAAATTGATGTGTATTTTTAACTAGGATGGGCATGGGGCACGGGGCATGGGGCATAGTTAGTAGTTAATAGTTGGTAGTTAGTCGTTTCTCTAATAACAAATAACCAATTCCCTATGTCCAATGCCCAATGCCCAATGCCCAATGCCCAATTCCCCATTCCCCATTCCCCATTCCCGATTTTTATGATTGACAGAGAAGAAGTTCGGAAAGTAGCGAATTTAGCGAGATTGGAATTAACGCCGGAAGAAGAAGAGCAGTTTACTGGTCAACTTAACGGTATTTTGGATTATTTCGAGCAGTTGAGCGAACTGGATACGAGTAAGGTACAGCCGACAACGCGGGCGATCGATGTTAGTAATGTAATGCGATCGGACGATTTGCAACCTTTTGCTAAGGGAGAAAGTATTTTGGAGGGAGCTCCCGATCGCGATGGGGAGTTTTTTAAAGTTCCTAAGATTATGTAGGGTTCCCGCTACCCACCTAACTTAGCAAAATCTCTTGAAGGGCGGGCTAGCAATGCCTACCCCAAAAGCCGATTAAATTAACTGTCGAACAGGTAATAAGTAAGCCCGGTAGAAGCCACCCCACAAGCCGATTAAACTGATAGAATCCTAAAACAATCTCACTCATAGGGATAAATTTGTAAAGTTAATTCTTGGGGTGACAAATAGTCATGTACGTATTAATTGGTGGAGCAGGAATGATGGGGCTGGGTTTAGCCCAGCAGCTATTAACACTCGGTCATACGGTTGCAATCCTCGATGCCGACCCGCTTGCTTGTCGCTTTGCTCGTGAAAAAATCGGAGTGATGGCATTTGAAGGCAGTGCGGTGAGTACAACGGTTCTTCTGGAAGCAGGAATTAAACAAGCAAACGCAGTCGTTGCAGCACTCAGCGATGATGCACTGAATTTAGCGCTGATCACCCTATCTAGGAGCTATGGCATTTCCCATATTGTGGTGCGAATGCGCGATCGCGAATTCCTGGAAGCCTATCGACTTGCCGGAGCCAGTCACATCATCAGCACTATTGATTTGGCAGTTGCATCAATGGCGAATGCGATTGAATACCCCCAAATCGAGTCGATGATGCACTTTGAACACGGGCAAGTCGAGGTACTAAAGCTGCCAGTTCCAGGCGATTGCAAGGTGGCAGGTCACACCGTTGCTCAAATTGCTCAAGACCCTCGTTTTCCAAAAGGTTCGCTGATTATTGGTTATCAATGCCATGCCTGCGCCAATCTGGAGATTCCGAACGGTAATACTGTTCTTGAAGCAGGCTCTACCATCTTGGTCGTCACCCGTCCAGAGCTAGTTCACCAGATGATTGATTACCTCGGCATTCGCGCTAGTCATCGGCCAACGTTAGAAGTTTCTCATCCAAATCTTTGATGTAAGGATGAACCAGATCCTCTGGGACAATTCGCTTGCGGAGGGCATCGCTAACTGCTCCTTTTTCTGCTAGAAGCAATCGCCGTCGAATCGTATCTAGCCCGCTGCGATCGCCCTGTACTTGCCCGGCCCGATGTTTATTGTAGAGATCGCGCAGCACTCGCTCAGAGTGTGCTACTCGTGCTTGATACGATGCCCATAACTCTTCGTGAACTGCCTTCGGCAACACACCAGATTTCAGCAAACTATCTAGCTCATCTTGAGCCGCTTTGGAAGCAATCAACTGAATCTGTAACTGCCCCGCTTCCTGCATTACATCAGAAACACGGCTGATTTGTAACCGTTTTACTAGCCAGGGTAAACTTAATCCCTGTCCTACCAGGGAGAATAAAACTGCACCGAAAACCAGCGCAATGATGTTATCTCGTCCTGTCAATGCCAGAGGAATACTAAGCGCCAGTGCCATTGAGAGTGAGCCTTTGATGTTTCCCAGAAACAGAACGTGCTGCCAGCGCAGGGGAATCGGACGATCGAACCACCGCAGCGCCGCTAACAACAGATATACCGAGAGAATCCGTCCCAGTTGATACGCCAAAATAACGAACAGAATGGATGGCAAAATTCTCCACAGCGTCAGCGGGTTAATCTCAATGCCGATCAGCAGAAAAATAAATGTATTGACCCCAAAACCAGCGTACTCCCAGAAGCTGAGTAGCGTAATTCGATCCGAGGCTGACGTACTGCGAGAAAGCCCCAGATTGCCAAAAATAAGTCCGGCGATAACCACCGCCACCGCACCGGATACCCCCAAAAATTGCCCGATTTGGAATGTTCCTAACGCCAGCGCAACAGTCAGCAAGAGACTACTCAACGGGTCATTTAATCGAACAAATATTGGCAGACTCAAGTAACCTAAGATGACACCCACGAGTCCCCCACCCAAGGCAACCACGAGCAGTTCCTTAAGTCCTCCTACGAGGGTAAGAGAACCTGTAGCATAAACGACTAAAATCAAATTGAATGAAACCAGGGCAGCCGCATCATTGAACAGGGTTTCTCCTTCCACGATGGTGGATAGTCGGGAAGGCACACGGATCTCTTTAAAAACCGCAATCATCGAGACTGTATCAGTGTTTGCCAGAATGACTCCGATCAGCAACGCCGGAATCCAGTCTAGTCCTAGCCCAAATTTAACCAGAATAGCGATAATTGCTGAGGAAAAGATCGAGCCTGGGCCCGCCAGCAGGGCGATCGGCTTAAAGGTGCTGCGGAGACGGCTGATATCAGTATTGATAGCTGCTTCAAAAATCAGAATTGGTAGAAAAAGATTTAATACTAAAGAGGGGTCTAAACCAATTCGACGCGACAATACCTCCGTAATGGGCAAGCCTGCTAACACTAAGCCCGTCACATAGGGAATTCGCAACCGTTGGGTTACGAGTGCCACAACAGTTGCTATCAGCAGCAGAATGATCAAGATGATGACTAATTCAGAAATAACTCCTGCAGTTTGGCTATTTGTAGCAGGATCGCTGCCCAACGGAGGTGCTTGCGCTACAATCGACTCGATCACCGATACTCCTGTCATAAATTCGTTTTCCTCACAGAAATTGACAGATTAACTACGGTTTTAGCTGGCAGGAGACGGTTCACTTTGCAGCAGGCGGAACCGCAAGGTAATTGTCTTTCTTATATTACCTTAAATTTAGGTAGCATCACAGACACGCCAAGTCAGAATCTCCCAACGTTTAAGGACAGGTTCAGCAATCACGATCTCATTTTCTCTTGCCTCCATGACGATCAAATAATCTCCCTGGTTAAATCTGCCGTTGTAAATTCTTGCTTGTTCTTCTGGCACAAACCATCCTTGAAGTGCGCCATATAGACCGCCAGCAGTTGCAGCAATCCCACTTCCAACGAAAGTTGCTAAAAGGCTTTCCAGCGCTAATGCCTGACCAATACCGGGAATTAGCAGGCTGCTGAGTCCAACAATTAACGCTAATGAACCTAGTCCTATGCTGCCTAAGATCGCGCCTACTTGTGCGCCTGTTGCTCTTGTGATTAAAATTTGCTGCACTCCCAGAGAGTCCAAATCATCATGGTCAGAAGGTTTAGCAATCACTGAAATCTTGTGCATGGGGAAGCCCCTGCTTTTTAGCTCAACTAGCGCCTGCTCTGCGTTTCGATGATTAGTAAATAGGCCGCTAGCACGTTTTAGATTTTGGTAATTCATGAGAAATATTCAATATTAAACGCTACAAAATTGGTAAATAGTGTGTAAAGTCGCTGGCAATGGCCCCATCACAAAAACCACTTAGTTCAGAGGTGCAAAACGCTTTAGCAAAGCTGACAAAGGAATCATGGGCAGTCCGAATCCGATACAAATTAAGCCTTGGATTGGGTTCAAAGCTTCAGTGTTGAATAACTGATTCATAATGCCCAATTGGCTAAACAGGAATTGGAGAATGAAAATAGCCCCAATGCCGATCGCCACAGCATAGCCAACTGATTCATCTTTACCGCGTAGTTTGGAGACGATCGCCGGAACGAAGCGACTGATGCTTAACAGGTAAAAAGCTTCGGCCGCAACCAATGCTTGAATTGCCATCGTCCGGCCTAGAGCTTCATTGCCTGTGGTTTGGACGATCCATTCAAACATCCCAAAGATCGCAATCCAGTTAAATACCGAAACTGTCAGAATCCGAGCCGTCAGCCTGTGAGACAGCAGCGGTTCATTGGCAGGTCGAGGTGGATGTTGCATGACATCGGGAGAGGGCGGCTCAAATGCCAACGGTAAGCTCAACGCAACTGAACTGACCATATTCAGCCAGAGAATTTGTACTGGCAAAATGGGTAGTGGAGTTGCCAAAAGTACGGCAATCAAGATGGTCATGGACTCTCCACCATTCACGGGCAGGATGAAGGCGATCGCCCGCAGCAGATTCTTATAAACCGTGCGCCCTTCCTCAACTGCTTTCTCGATCGAAGCAAAGTTGTCATCCGTCAGAATCATATCTGCGGCTTCTTTTGTGACTTCAGTGCCCGTGATGCCCATCGCTACCCCAATATCAGCTTGCTTCAGGGCGGGAGCATCATTAACCCCATCTCCAGTCATCGCCACAATCTCGCCCTTAGACTGAAGTGCTTCGACAATGCGGAGCTTTTGTTCTGGTGCGACACGAGCAAATACACAGCTTTTTTCAACAGTATTGGCTAATTGCTGC
This sequence comes from Microcoleus sp. B9-D4, assembly GCF_036705105.1. Lineage (NCBI taxonomy): Bacteria > Bacillati > Cyanobacteriota > Cyanophyceae > Oscillatoriales > Microcoleaceae > Microcoleus > Microcoleus sp. B9-D4. The sequence goes on along the minus strand of NZ_JAUBTS010000026.1, from coordinate 6,496 downwards.
TGATTCATTTGAGCGAGTTCTTGACCGGTAAAAACGGGAGCCTCTTGGGTTTGATTTAGTCCCATTTGGTGCGCGATCGCTGCTGCTGTTTTGGCATGGTCGCCGGTAATCATCTTGACCTGAATTCCCGCAGACCGACAGGCTTGAATCGCTTGAATCGCTTCGGGGCGAGGCGGGTCGATCATGCCTTGCAGACCCAGAAAAGTTAACCCTTGCTCAAGATCGGAATGATCGATTGAAGATTGAGAAGCGGGTACAACTTTCTTGGCAAGTGCCAGAACTCGCAACCCTTTTTTCGCCATTCTCTCCACGGTTTGCTTGATCGGCGCGGGGTCGAGGGATCTCGCCTCTCCCTCTTCATCGAGCATTTGGCGGCACCGCTTCAGAATTGCCTCAATTGAACCCTTGACATAAATCAACCGTTCTGGGCGATCGTCATGTAAGGTTGCCATGTATTGAAACTGAGATTCAAACGGCAGTGTATCGAGCCGGGAAAGCGATTCCTCCAGTTTCTCAGTAATTAACCCCGCTTTTTGGGCTACCGCAACCAGCGCCCCTTCCGTTGGACTACCAACTACAGTCCAGTTTCCATCTTGCACTTCTAGATGGGAATCGTTGCACAACAGTCCTGCTTGCAGGCATTCATATAAGGCAGGTGCGTTAGTTAAATCAACGGAATTTCCATTTACAGAAATTTCCCCCTCTGGTGCATATCCTCCACCGCTAACCCGATATCGCTTTCCACCGGCATCAATTTCTTGAACAGTCATTTGATTCTCTGTCAAGGTTCCGGTTTTGTCGGAACAAATCACGGTGGTGCTGCCCAGCGTCTCAATTGCTGGAAGTTTGCGAATAATGGCGTGCTGCTTTGCCATTTGGGAAACCCCGATCGCCAGTGTCACCGTTAAAATCGCGGGTAAGCCTTCCGGAATTGCGCTGACGGCAAGCGCCACAGATGCCTTGAACACCTCAACCCAAGAAAATCTCTGGGCAATGCCTGCTGCAAAGGTGAAGGCAGCCAAACCTAAAATGACATAGAGCAAGGTTTTGCTAAATTTGTCAATTTTGCGACTCAGCGGGGTTTCCAGTGTGGTACTTTGCTGCATGAGTTGGGAGATGTGTCCCGTCTCGGTCATGTCACCAATGCTGACGACGAGTCCGCGTCCCTGTCCAAACGTTACCAGGCTTCCGGTATAGGCCATGTTCGTGCGATCGGCCAGTGCAGCGTCTGCTTCTAGCGCCTGGGATTGCTTCTGAACCGGGACAGATTCTCCCGTTAACGCTGACTCATCGACTTGTAAGTCACGGACTTCGATCAGCCGCAGATCCGCAGACACTTTATCCCCAGAAGACAGCAAGACGAGATCGCCGGGAACCAGTTCGCTGGATGAAACCACTTGCTTTTGACCGTTGCGGAGAATGGTTGCCTCAGTTGCAACAGATTTTGCTAAAGCGGCGATCGCATTCTCTGCCTTTGACTCTTGAACGAAACCAATGGTGGCATTCGTCAAAGCAACCCCAAAAATTACCCCTGAATCAATCCACTCTTTCAGAAATGCTGTCACTATGCCAGAGGCTAACAAAATGTAGATTAGCGGCTGATTCAGTTGCTTAAAAAATCGCAACCAGGCACTTTGCGGCTTCTGAGGCGTTAGTTGATTGGGGCCGAGGATCTCGCGCCGTTGGGCTGACACGTCGGAAGATAGACCTATTTCCAGGTCAGTCTCTAAAATCCGAGCCACTTTCTCGACAGAAATGTGATGCCAAGAGTGTTCTACTAATTTTTCTACATTGGTTGCAGTCATAACGTTTCTTGTCAAGCCAACTGCTTCTCTGTTATTTCGTCTTGTTTCTAGCGTCATTGATGAATGTGAGGAAAAAGTGATAGACTGATTTCTGTTACTCACATTTGGATCACATTTGCTTCCTATACTTAGCAAGAGAACCGACTGAGATAGCTTATAGACTTGCAAACCTTAGTTCACTGGATTTGATTTATGGTTGACTGTTGACTGTTGACTGTTGACTGTTGACCGAAAGCATCCAGGATACAAGCCCCCGGATTCATCGGTGGAGAAATAAAAAACCTATATCCGAGAAACTTGCCCCCCGAATTTATCCGTGGGGTCAATGCTTCAATTCTTTAATCTAAAATCTAAAATCTAAAATCTAAAATCGATTGACTGTTGACTGTAGAAGGAGGGGTCAAAAAAATGAAAATTGCGCGCATTATTTGTTGGCAGCTTGATTCGACTTTCCGCCAGACTTGCGAAGCGCGGATTTTATATCATTCCGGCGCAGCCCGAATTGATATAAAAAGCATTTCTTTTGATGGATGAACTATGGTACATTTACTTGTTGAGTTCAAATGCTCAAAGACTTCATGCTGAGGTTTATCGGCAAAATGGCGTTTCCCAACAAACAAAACAAACAAAGAATATGCAATTATTAAAGCTATTTGTGCAAGGAATCTGCGTCAGCACTGTTGCAATTTTGGGTTTAGGTGCTTGCACCCCCCCTAATACTTCGCAGACAACTGTTCCATCTACTTCTGCTCCCACAACTGCCACGGGAAATACGACTGTTCCAACCACTTCAGCGCCTGCAACCACGACCGCACAGACGCCTCAGAATCAAGACATTGACGATATTGCCGATCGCGTAGAAGATGCCTTAGACTCCGATAGTACCCTCAAGTCATTCGATTTGGACGCAGACGATCGGGATAATTCGATTGTGTTAACAGGGCGCGTTCAAACGGCAGAACAAAAAGCATTGGCAGAACAAATTGCTCGGCAAACAGCAGCGAATGTTTCAATCAATAACGAAATCGTCACTCAGTAGTTATTAATCCTCAAGCGGCAAGAGTATTGGACGCTTCTTGCCGCTTGAGGAATTGCTCGATCCCAGCCAGGAAACCTATGGATTTGGCAACCTTATTTGACTGGATGCGATCGCAAAAATAAATAGGACGGGCTATCCGGCCCGTCCCACAAAAAAAAATAACTCTTGTGGGATGGGCAGGATAGCCCGTCCCATCAATTGATGAAAAGGATTTTTGCAAGAGGTCTACTGGATACGATCGCCATATTGAAACAATAAACTTATTCAACAATTTCGTAACGGACTAACTGGCGAACATTTTGACGTGATAACTGGAGTTCTTGGGCGATCGCTGCCTCTATCTGGGTTGGGTCAGTCATTAGCAATTCTAATTCCAATCGCTTCAAAATGGGTTCTGCTGTTTCTACCGCAACCTGGGTTGTTCCTTGTTTTCGGTTAATCACCGCGTTGATCAGCAATATATTGACAGACACCGTTGCTTTAAGCTGGGTATCTGCCTGAAGTTTATTATTTGCGATCAAGGGTTTTTGTAATTCTTGAGCCATTAGGAAACTCGAACCAACCCAAAACGCGATCGCCACCAACGGCAATGGCAACCAAAACTCTGCGCCTGATGCTTTTAGCCAACGTTTAGTAACTTGCCACATAAATTTTTTACCCCACCCCAACCCTCCCCTTACTAACGGGAGGGAGTAAGAAATTCACCAATGATTTAGGATTGCTATATTTGCACTTTAGTGGAGTTAGCGGTCTGCTGAAATCCTACTCAAGGACGATGCGTCAAATGTTTCAGTTCGATATGCCCAATTAAAGAAAAATATGAGAATCTTACTTGTGGAGGACGACCCAAAGCAACTGATGCCGCTTCAAACAGTGCTGTCTCAAGCAGGACATAGCGTGGATGGGGTAAAAGATGGAAAGACGGCACAGTGGCTGTTGTCAGAAAAAGAATATGATTTGTTGATTTTGGACTGGATGTTGCCACATATCAGTGGGGTAAATCTCTGTCGTCAATATCGATCGGCAGGGAAAACAGCGCCGATTTTGATGATCACGGCAAGAGACACCACGCCGGAAAAAGTGACCGGGTTAGACGCAGGTGCAGATGATTACCTGGTGAAACCGATCGACTTGGTTGAATTCATGGCACGAGTCCGGGCATTAAGACGGCGATCGCCCCTTTGGCAAGGAGATACCCTCAGCCTTGAGGATCTGCACCTCCACCTCGATACTCTGACTGTTGAGCGACAAGGTGCAACCGTTTCCCTCTCCAGTCGAGAGTTTCAGTTGTTGGAGTATTTTATGCGTCATCCTCGACAGGTTTTGACTCGGAATCAGATTGAACAAGGCGTGTGGGAATGGGGGACTGAACCAGAGAGCAATGCGATTACGGTTCTAATTCGCAAACTCCGCCAACGCTTGCAGGCTGTAGGATCTGCAGACTGGATTGAGAGCATTTACGGCATGGGTTATCGCCTCACTTCCCCCGAAAAGCCACGATCGTAAAGGCAAGCCGTGTTCAATCAAAGTCGTCGCAATCTGGCTCGTTGGTTCACCCTCTCAATGGGAAGCATTCTCGTGTTGTTTGCAGGGGTGATTTACCAGATTGAGGTAAAAGATAAATTGGAGGCACTCGATCGACTGCTGTATGACAAAACTAGAGTCATGGCTGCCAGCGTACATTATGAAGTTCGCCAAAACCAGAACCAGGTCGATCTGAGTCATGTTTCCTTGTTAGGCAGTGGTTCCCATCCCCTTGCTGAAGATCTGATTTACGTGCGCTGGTATAACGCACAAGGGCGGTTAGTTCGTTTTTTTGGGAATTCTCCTCCCCAGCAGTTAAATACGCCTTTTGGTTATCTCACAGTTCGATCGACCGATCCACTTTTGGGAAAAGGAATCTGGCTGCGTCAGGTGACATTACCCGTTGAAGGTAGAACAGGGGTACTCGGTTATCTTCAGGTTGCAACTCCCCTGACAGAAACTCAAAACAGGCTCACTGAGCTTCAGATTGTGCTAACTCTCGCTGTCCCGCTGACACTGGGCTTAATTGCCCTCACAGGTTGGTTTCTCAGTGGGCTGGCCATGCAACCGATTCGGCAAGCCTATCAGCAGCTTCAGCGCTTTACAGCCGATGCCTCTCACGAGTTGCGATCGCCCCTGTCTGCCATCCTCACTAATGCCCAGCTTGGGTTGCTGATCGCGGCTGATGATACACGTTACCATCCTCCCTTAGAAAACATTGTAGATAGCGCAAAATCAATGGGAGCGCTGGTGAATAATTTACTGCTGTTGGCTCGTCATCAAGGGCGACTTGCGCCCGAATCGCTCAAGTTAATCAATCTCAACGAGTTGCTGAGCAATTTAGCAACCCAGTTTCTCACACTTGCAGAAGCCCAAAATATCAAACTCACCTGCGAATCACCGGAACAACGGATTGAATTATTGGCTGATCCTGATTTGCTACGGCAAGTAGTCGAAAACTTGCTTTACAATGCCTGTAAATATACTCCCATTGGCGGAACTGTAAAGATACGCCTAGTTATTCATTCCAATTTGGCAGTCATTCAGATCATCGATACCGGAATCGGTATTCCAGAAGCGGACTTACCCTATATTTTCGATCGCTTCTATCGAGTAGACACCGAGCGATCGCAGGAGAGTGGAGGCTTTGGGCTGGGGTTAGCGATCGTCCAACAGATTGTCCAGGCCCATGATGGAAAAATTCATGTGACGAGTGAAGTGGGTAAAGGCTCAACGTTTCAGATTGAACTGCCGCTCAAACCTTATCACTAAGCCGCCTCAAACGAGAGAGAAGGTGCACTCTGCTTTAGACATAACTGCAATGTATGTGGTGTATTTGGATGAATGCCGATGAAGCTGAAACACTATTTCTGGGTTGGTTGGGCGCTAGGGGCGATCGTCCTGAGCTCTTGTGGGGACCAAACTACCTCACAAAGACAACAACCCGATATAAAACGTGAAATTTCACTGAGAGCAGTCTCGTTAGATAAAACAAAAGTTGTGATGGGACAAACCGTATATGTCCCTATTTACTCACATATTTATCACTACAATAGCCAGGATCATGTGATGAATTTGTCAGCCACGCTCAGTATCCGCAATACGGATCTGACAAATTCGATTATTATTACTTCGGTGCGTTACTACGATAGTGATGGGAAATTGATTAGGCAGGACATTAAGAGTCCAGTAGAACTCAAGCCGCTTGCTTCCACAGACTTTTTCATTGCAGCAGATGATACAAGTGGAGGATCAGGTGCAAACTTTATTGTGGAGTGGGTTGCAGAAAAAACGGTTTATGAGCCTGTCATTGAAGCTGTCATGATTAGTACCTCTTCTTCTCAGGGCATTTCATTTATCAGTCCCGCTAAAGTTCTCAAGCAACACAAGATGCAGAAGTGATTTTAGAGGATTAAATTATTGCTTTACAAGGTAGGTTTAGACTCTTATAATGGGAGCATCTCATATTTGTAAAAACACTTATTCTGGCTTCTTCCTTCTTGCTTCTGACTTGTTTCCTACTGGCTCCTGACTCCTAACTCCAATTTCTAGCTTAGGAATGAGAATTAAATAACTTCCACAAGTTTGTGGGATGGGCGTCCCGCCCGTCCAAAAAGGACGGGCGGGA